>DAOTVW010000083.1:0-10392 GCA_034436035.1 Anaerolineales bacterium | reverse complement strand
GAAAAGCGCACACAACTAATAAATTGTTGGCTTGGATCGATGGCAGATACCCCAGCAGATTGGAAGAGTGTCTCTACTTTGCGCCATTCTGTTCCATTAGCGCTGTGAATCTGCACTTCTGCTTCTAAGGCCAGGGCTGCAATGGCGCCATCCGCGGCTGGCATTGCTTGTACCAAGTTTCCTACCCAGGTAGCGCTGTTTTGCAGCGGTAAAGCTCCAACGGACAAGGCAGCTTCTGCTAACATGGTTACCCGTTCTTGAATTAACGGATGTTGGTGGATTTCAGCAAAGGTGACCGCAGCGCCAATGATAACTTGATCTTCCTCCACTTGGATTTGGTGGAGTTCGGGTATGCGGTTGATATCAATCAGGAAGTGCGTTTCTTTTTTCCTTTTTCGTAAGTCGGGTAATAAATCTGTGCCCCCGGCCAGGAAAAGACACAAGCCCGGATGACTTTTCAGTATTTGGATGACCTCGGAAACAGATTGGGGATGAAAAATTGTAATGGCTTGCATGAGCTTATCTCTGCTGGATGGCATTTAACACTTTTTCTGGGGTGGCTGGAATGGAATAAATTCTTTGACCAATTGCGCGGCTTATGCCATTGATAATCGCTGGGGTGGATGGCAACATCGCCGCTTCTCCTAAGCCTTTGACGCCAAATGGTCCATAACGGCTCGGGACTTCCACTAAGATCACTTTAATGTCAGGAATAGCGCCAAAGGTTGGAATTTGATAACTGCTGAAACCGGTGGTTAACCCTGGAATAAATTCTTCCATCAAAGCTGCCCCTAACCCCATTACAATCGCGCCTTCGATTTGACCGATTGCATCGGTCGGGTTGGCTGCCCGGCCGACATCATGGACTGCAACCACGCGGAACACCTGCACCAAACCGGTTTCTAAATCGACCTGCACATCCGCCAGGTGTGCCCCAGTGACAAAGAATGGCGCATATTCAATTTGTTGATTAAGGAGAACGCGATCGGATAAATCAAACCATTCTGCCACACGCCTGGATTTTCCGATTCGGTCAAACTCCTTTGCCACAATGGCTAAACTGATCCGTCTCGATGGTTGTTCATCTGTGCTAACTTCTGCGCCATCCAATGTTAAATGCTCAACCGGCGTGTCCAAGAGTTCTGCAGCGATGCCAAGGATGGCGTTTTTTAGAGTTGTGACAGCTTTTTGAACCGCCCCGCCGACAAAATAAAGTGCTCGGGATGCGCCCTGGATGTCGCTGTTCGGAACTTTTGCAGTATCGGCATTGATAAATTCCACCAGTGCTCGATCGACTCCCAACGATTCTGCCGCGATTTGGCTGATGGCAGTTTGGGTGCCCTGCCCATAATCCGGAGCAGAGGCGTAGACCACGAAATGTCCATCGCAAGCTAATTCTGCATGGGCTTCAATTTTGAGCGAACCGGCTTTCCCAAAACGATACCACATACCGGCTAAGCCGACTCCCCGTCGAAATGGTGTGGCAGTGTTGTTTTGGTTGAACTCCTCTGCTTCTGTAATAAATTTCAGATAATGCGGCCGAATTTCTTCGAGCACTCTTTGGTAACCTATTGTCTCTGCAAGCGGGTAGCCGAGAAAAGAAGTTTGCCCATCCTGCAGACAGTTTTGCAGGCGAAAGTGAAGCGGGTCTATATTTAATTTTACGGTCAATTCATCTAAGGCGCATTCCAACGCAAAGGTTGATTGCGCTGTACCAAACCCACGAAACTGCCCTGCTTTTGGACCGTTGGTATAGATAGATTGTGCAAGCCCATCTACCGCTTGCCAACGATATGCACCACCGGCTGCTGTCAATGCATAATTAGGGATATAAAAGCCACCGCTATCATATCCACCGGTGTTGGAATGGATGCGCACCTTGATGCCCGTTAAATTGCCGTTCTTTGTGGCGCCTATTTGATAATGAACGGAATACGGATGCCGTTTGGGAGAAGCGTCGAAGGATTCCTGGCGCGTGAAAACAAGCCTGACCGGTCGACGGGTGTGATAGACAGCCAGCCCCACTGCAGTGAAGGGCCAAGGATCTTGTTTTCCACCAAAACTTCCCCCTGTGTACGGAGTGATCACGCGCACTTTTTCGATTGGCAACCCCAGTGCATTGGCAATATAGCGTTGCTGATTGTGTGGTTGGTGATTACCCCCTACAACCGTAATGCGTCCTTCTTCGTCTATATATCCTACCAATGCCTCGCGTTCTAATGCAGCATGCTCCAGGAAAGCAGTTTCATATCGGCTTTCTAAAACAAGGTCAGATGCAGCAAAGGCTTGTTCCAGGTTGCCATATTTGATTTCAAACGATGACAATATATTGGAATCCCCAGCAATAATTGGGAAATTGGGGTTGAGAGCCTCATTTACATCCAAAGTGTGCGGTAAGGGTTGCAGCTCGCATTCCACTTGCTGGATTGCGGCTTGGGCAATTTCCTCGCTTTCCGCAATGACGAGATAAAGCGGTGCCCCCCGCATCCGCACCGTTTCTCCAATACGGGGCAGAATTGGTTCTGCCACACTATATAATTCGAATCCATTTTCGCCTGGAATATCCTCAGCAGTAATGATTTGGATGACGCCGGGCATTTTTTGGGCAGCTTCGGTTTGCAGATTCAACAAGCGGGCATGGAAATAGGGGCTGCGGCCAACTTTCATGTGCAACATATCCGGAATCCGATAATCTTCTGCATACTTGGCTTTGCCCGTTACCTTCTCGAATGAATCGAAGCGCATTCCGTTACCGCTCAATGGACGATAATCCCTAGCTGCTGAGGTAGAGTTAGATAAATGCTCCCCCCGGAGGACAGCAGCGGCTTGTTGCACTGCTTCGGTTATTTTCACGTAACCGGTGCAGCGGCATAAGTTGCCCTCGAGAGCGTGAATGATTTGCTGGGGGGTGGGGTTGGGGGTACGGTCTAAGAGCGCCTTGGCGGATAAAATCATACCGGGCGTACAAAATCCACATTGCACAGCACCCGTTTCGATGAAAGCCTCTTGTAAGGGGTGTAGCGTTTCTCCGATGCTTAATCCCTCGATTGTTATTACTTCCCTCCCTTCCACGCAGGCGATTGGCGTCAGGCAGGAACGGATTGCCTTGCCATCTAAAAGGACAGTGCAAGCACCACATTCTCCTTCATAATCACAACCCTGCTTGGTGCCTGTTAGATTCAACTCATTCCGCAAGACATCCAATAATGGGGTGAGAGGATGACTATTCACCGTGACGATATGGTGATTCAGGGTAAATTGAATCGGCACAACTTTCTCCAAAAAAGTTTGGTTCTACAACGATTCGGTTGAACACGAACGATTAGTCTTATTATAGTAATCTTATAAGTTGTTACAATAGCAAAATATAACTATATTTTTTTATCCATTGGTGCTGTAGCCATGGAATAGCTTGTCGATGGGGGTGTTTTCTATTAAGCAGATTCCTGATAATAATCACTTTGATACCGCGGTATATTGCTGGATTACCCATCCATGTCAGACGATGCCCCTTTCGGTATTATCCTCTGGAGTATAATCCAGCCGGGAGAATTTTCGTATGTATAAACTCGTCATATTGGTTGAAAGCTCTGTGACACCAGAGGTGATTGATGCAAACTGGGCGCAGTTTTTACACTCAGCCGAAGCAATGCCCAACTTGCGCCGTGAAGTTACCAGCCGCATTGATTCTCACCTGTTTGGTTCCACTTCTTATCAACTCATGCATGAATTGATATTTGACACCGCAGAAGATGCACATTCCGCAATGGCATCTGAGGCAGGCCGGAATGCAGGACGCTTACTGCAATCGATGAGCGGCGGGCGTTTGGTGTTGTTTTTAGCCGATCATAAAGAGGATGAGCTTGAAAATATCCGCAAGTATCGCCAGCCAAATAACCCTTCGCAAGCTCTTGCTAATGGTTGAGCATGAATCATCGTAAATCCATGTTGATTATCGCAGTCTTATTTCTGCTGCTGGTTTGCTTTTTGGGCGGATATGGGGTTTATCGTTGGCTGTCACCGAGCCTGCAGCGTTCACACAAGCTCTTATTATATCTACGGGATCCTCAAGCCTATGCGGACTGGCGTATTCCAGTTGGACAACGCTGTGGGACTGCCCCTTTTCTTTTTCCCACTTCTGGTTATATTGGCTATCTATGGGGGGATTCGTTTCGTCTAGGCCATCGCCATCAGGGAATCGATATTTTTGGCGGCGAAACGGCAGGGAAAGTTGAAGTGCGTGCAGCTTATGCTGGCTATTTAACCCGCTTGCCCGATTGGAAAAGCTCGCTGATCATCCGCGTTCCCCATGATCCGCTTCATCCAGACCGGCAAATCTGGACTTATTACACCCACATGGCTGACCCAGACGGAAATTCTTATATCGTCGCAGATTTCCCGCCAGGCACAAGTGAAGTCTATGTCGAAGCAGGAACCTTGTTGGGTTATCAAGGAAATTATTCCGGCGATGCGCGCCATCCTACCGGAGTACACCTTCATTTTTCGATTGTAAAGGATCATCAGGGTAAATTCCTCAATGAATTAGAAATTGGGAATACCCTGGATCCATCTCCATATTTTGGATTACCATTGAACGGGAGTTTTAACCGTGATGAAGTGCCCTTATGTCCTTCTAACTCATTCCCAGAATAAACGGAGGAAGACTTGAATGATTTCAAAGATCAAGTGGTATTAATCAGTGGCGCGGGGCGTGGCATTGGAAAAGCGATTGCCCAGGCGTTCATCGAGCAGGGAGCGATTGTCGCTGCCGATGACCTAACACCGGTGAACCTTGAACCAGCCATTCGTGAATGGGTGCAACAAGGCGGTCGTGCGAAAGGGTACCTCTATGATATTGCCAAGCGTCTGCCTGCCCAAGCGTTGGTTGATGAAGTGCTGACAGATTGGGGGAGAATCGATATTTTGATCAATAACGCTGGGGTGGAGCCGCATGTAGCTTTGCTGGACATGGATGAATGGGATTGGCAACGCACATTGGATGTCAACTTGAGCGGCGCTTTTTATTTGATCCAGGCGGCTGGCCGGCAGATGCGCCAACAAGGCGGCGGTTGCATCGTCAATATCGCCTCCATTGCCGGGAGAGCATTTGGCTTGAAAGATCGGGCGGCCTATGTGGCGAGTAAAATGGGTTTAATCGGGCTGACTCGCGAAGCTGCTCGTGAACTGGCTGCCTATAACATCCGTGTCAACGCTGTTTGCCCTGGTGTCATTGAAACTGAAATGACAGCCCGCTTACGGCAAGACCCGCAAATGATGCAAAATTGGTTGGCAACCATTCCTCAAGGACGATTGGGGAGACCTCAAGATGTAGCTGGTTTGGTTTTATTTCTCTGCAGTCCTGCGGCTGCTTATATCACTGGTCAAGCGATCAATGTGGATGGCGGAAAAGTGATGTGTTAAGAGTTTAGATGAATAATCCTACCCATAACATTATATAGAAAAGAAGAACTGCATTGCGAATTCGAATCCATATCCCCCATTCACTCTATCATCGGCGCTTTTTGTATTTGTGGATCGCTTTGTTAATTTCCACTGCCGGTACCCAAATGCAACTTTGGACGCTGTTTTGGCATGTGCGCACCTTGACCGTTCATCCGATAGCGCTGGGCGGTATTGGGCTAGCACGAATTTTACCGGTCATTGTATTCTCCTTAGTCGGGGGTGTGGCGGCGGATATGTTCGACCGCCGCAAGATTTATTTTCTCTCGCAAGTGGTGCTGACTTTTGTGGCAACAATGCTGGCTTGGCTGACATTCAAGCACACCATATCCTTGTGGAATATTTATCTCTTAACTGCCTTGCAAGCAACCGCCTCGGCATTTGATGTGCCGGCTCGCCAATCGCTTGTCCCTAATTTAGTGCCGAAAGAGGATTTACCAAATGCGTTCAGCATGACCTCTATTGCCTTTCAGACTGGCGCAATCGTCGGTCCGGCATTAAGCGGTTGGGTAATTGCCTACCTTGGGTTAGCTTATCCCTATCTTTTCAACGCGATTTCTTATGTGGCTGTTTTGTTTGCTTTATTGTTGATCGGTCCAGTGCCTCAGCAAATGGTCAATAATCACGGCTCTATTTTTGATTGGGCTGCCATTCGCGAAGGGTTGCATTTTATTTTCAACCAGCCCCTTATCTTTGGTTCGATGTTATTAGACTTCTTTGCAACTTTCTTTTCTTCTGCCAATACATTAATGCCGATCGTTGCTCGGGATGTCCTCCATGTCGGAGAAATTGAATACGGCTGGTTATCCTCTGGGCAGGCGATTGGAGCAGTGATTGCTGCCTTATTTGTCTCCCAGCGCAAAACGATCCGCCGTCAGGGGCCAGTTTTTCTCATCTCTGTGGTCATCTTTGGCTTAGCAACTATATTATTCGGGGCGTCACGTACTTTTTGGCTGGCGATGATCGCTTTGATTTTCGTTGGTGCAGCCGATTCTGTCAGCACGATTATTCGCAATACTATTCGACAGTTGCTCACCCCGGATTATTTACGGGGGCGGATGACCAGCGTTAATCAAATTTTCTTTTTAGGCGGACCGCAGTTGGGTGAAGTAGAAGCTGGTTTGGTGGCGCAATTATTCGGCGCGCCATTTGCCATTATCAGCGGTGGCGTAGGCTGTATTATCGCGGTAGGTTGGATCGCCCGTCGTTTGCCACAACTATGGCATTATGATGGCGCACCGTAATATCAGGCTGGTTGTTCTTGATTGTGTAACTGTTCCCACTCGTTCAATAATTGTGCGACTTGCTCTTGCAGCCGCACATATTCTGTACCTAGCTTTTGTACTTGCACCGCATCTGCAGGTGGATTCTCAAGGCGGCGTTCTAAAATCGCAATTTGCTTTTCTAGGTCAGATATGGTGTTTTCTAGTTCTTCTAATCGGGCGCGCTTTCTTTTTTCGGCGCTGCTCGTATTTTTCTTGAGCGGTGGCGCAGGTTTTGGTGATGCCGGGCGAGTGGTAGAGAGCGCTGCCTCGGCTTCACGCTGCAAGCGGTAAGCAGTATAGCTGCCTTCAAAGACGCGCAGGCTTTTCTCATCCGGTTCTATTTCCCAAATTTGGCTTGCCAAAGCATCGATAAGATAGCGGTCATGAGACACCAATAAGATTGTCCCGCTATATTCATTCAAGACTTGCTGGAGTATTTCCTGTGAAGGAATATCCAAATGGTTGGTTGGTTCATCGAGTAGTAGTAAATTGGCATTGGTGAGCGATAATTTTGCTAAAGCCAGTCTGCCGCGTTCGCCTCCAGAGATCAGCGCAACTTTTTTGAACACATCATCACCACTGAACTGAAAGCGTGCCAGCAGGTCGCGGATTTCCGAAGGCAAAAGATGCGGGGCAACTCTTTCAATTTCCTGCATAAGGGTATTTTCCGGGATTAAATCTTCATGAGCCTGGGCGAAATAGGCTACATCCAAACTGGCTCCCAAAACAATTTCACCGCTCCAAGGCGGGAGAAAACCTAAAAGCGTCTTGAGAAAAGTGGTTTTACCGGCGCCATTTGGTCCGATCAATGCGGCACATTCGCCTCGTTTCAGGATTAAATCAGGCACTTCAAAAAGCGGTTGCCCTTCATCAGAATAGCCTATTTTCAACTGATAGGTCCGTAATACCAAATCCCCTGAACGTGCTTTTGGTTTAAGGTTCAAACCAATCGTAGCGTAATGCTGTGCCGGAGAACGCAGTCCATGAACGCGGCGGGTTGCTTCTTCCAGGCTCATCATCTGGCTGGTTGCCCCAGTTTCCGCTGCAACTTCCGACCATTTCTTACCTAATACAGATTCCAATCCACCCTTTTCGAGCGCTTCTAAATAACGGCTCAAGCGGCGCAAACGCCCTTTTGCCTGCAGCGTGTTTTGGCCGGAGATATTGCGCCGAATGTAGTCCAACTCTTTCAACAGACGCTCTTTTTCCGCTTCGAAATGTTGCTGGCGCAACTGCCAGCGTTCCTGTCGTTGATGTAGATAAGCGCTGTAATTTCCGTGATAAACTTCTAATCCTTTTGATGACATCTCCCAAACCTGATTGACCACCCGATCCAAAAAATATCGGTCATGGGAGACGATCAACACAGCTCCTTGCCATTGACTCAAATAACCTTCCAGCCACTCTACTGCTTGGATATCGAGATGGTTGGTGGGCTCATCCAACACCAACAAATCGGGACGGGAAAGAAGGATGCGTGCCAGATAAGCCCGGGTTCGCTGTCCTCCCGATAATTGCTGGAGTGGTCGGTGAAAATCGGTTTCTTTAAAACCTAACCCGCTGAGCGTTTGGCGGATGGTGGTTTCATAAGCGTAGCCGCCCATTTTTTCATATTGTTCTTGCAACGCGCCGTACCGTTCGAGAATATCTGCTGGTGCTGCAGGGGAAGCCATTGCAGTCTCTAATTGGTGAAGCTGTCCCTCGATGGCGCGAATATCAGCTAAAGCTGAGAGGCATTCTTCCCATAGCGTTTTGTTTTCTTCTAATACAGCTTCTTGGGGTAAATAACCAATCGTAATTTGACGGGCGCGTTGGATTTTGCCTTGGGAAGCCTCCTCTTCACCAATGAGGATGCGGAGGAGGGTAGTTTTCCCAACCCCATTTGCTCCGACGATGGCGATACGTGCTTGGGGCGGGATATCCAGGGAAAGATTGGTGAAAATATCTTCTGCCCCGTATGATTTCGACAGGGCTTGGGCGCTCAATAGACTCATAACGAGCTCATTATACCGTGATATAATCACCGCTTATAAAACTATGGACAATCGAACTGTTTCAAAAACAACCCAAAAGACGAATCCGGTGCTGTTGATTGCGCTGATTGGTGCGTTTGCTTTGGCAGCGTTATTGACGGCTTATTTCACTTTCATTGCGACGCGTGATTTTGTGACTACCTGGCAGATGACCGATATAGGCGGGGTGAATATCCCCCAGAATACTCCCCAAGTCAGTGCAGGAGGGGTTATCACGGACACCACTGCGCCGCTTCAATTGGTCGGTCCAACCCCCGAACCTTGGGATGGCGCTAGCCGAATTACGTTGCTCATCATGGGTTTGGACTATCGTGACTGGGCTGCCGGAGAAGGTCCACCACGCACTGACACAATGATTTTATTAACCATCGATCCGCTCTCGAAAACAGCCGGCATGGTAAATATCCCCCGCGACCTATGGGTTCCCATCCCCGGGTTCAATTACGGGAAGATCAACACCGCCTACCAGTTAGGCGAGGCATATAAATTGCCCGGCGGAGGTCCGGAGCTGGCGATGAAAACTGTGGAAAAATTGATGGGTGTTCCCATCAATTATTATGCCCAGATTGATTTCAACGCCTTTATCAAATTTATCGATGAAATCGGCGGCATTAAGCTGGACATCAAAGAGCCAATCAAAGTTGATTTGCTGGGTGATAATACTCAGAAGAAACTCAAACCCGGTATACAGGTGCTTAATGGACAGATCGCTTTGGCGTATGCACGTGCGCGCTACACAGAAAACGGCGATTTTGACCGGGCGAGACGCCAGCAAGATGTGGTGATGGCGATTCGTAATCAAATGCTGCGCTTTGATAACTTGCCGCGCATGATCGCTAAAGCACCGGTTTTATACCAGGAGTTATCGAAAGGCGTGCGCACCAATATGTCGCTCGATCAGGTGATCCGTTTGGCTTGGTTCGCAAAAGATATACCAGAAGAGAATATCAAGCGGGCGATTATCGGTTCAGATCAGGTGACTTTTTTCAAGTCGCCGGATGGACTGGATGCTCTCAAACCAATGCCTGACCAGATCCGCATTATCCGCGATCAACTCTTCGCTGATACTAATACCCAAAGTCCGCTTGCGAGTCTTTCCAGCGTTGACCAAATGAAAGCGGAAGGGGCAAAAGTGCGCATCTTGAACGGCAGTGCTTCCCCTGGATTAGCTGCGTCTACAATGGATTACCTGAAAAAGCAGGGCGTCAATGTGGTGGACACAGGTAATGCCGATTCGCTTTACAATGTGTCTGAAGTTTACGATTATAGCGGAAAACCTTATACGCTTAAATTCTTGCTTGATCTAATGGGGCTAAACCCGAATCGGATTTTTAGCCGCTATGACCCAACCAAAGACGTGGATATTGTGATTATTGTCGGCACAGATTGGGCGAATAAGGCACCAACGCCATAAAAAAGGACAGAAAGATTACTAAAATCTCATTCGAGGAACAAGCCACGATATAGGAATACAAGTGTAAATTTTGAACAATTAGCAAAATCCCTTTTACATCGTGCTACAATAACGATGGAAAGGGATTTTTTCATCTATGGACACCCTATCGGGTTCGGTAAGCGGTATTGTTTACTACAATGCCGAGAATGGTTATTGCGTTCTGCGCATTAAAGTTGAG
>DAOTVW010000082.1:0-5482 GCA_034436035.1 Anaerolineales bacterium | reverse complement strand
TTCCATATCGTAATAAATGATGGTTCCGCTTTGATCGGGATGGGCGATGTTCATTGCCGCTGCAACGGTTAGCGCGCTATTTGCCTCATTGATTCCTTGCTGATAAGCGGTGTTAGCGTTGCTGCTGATTTTGGATTTGTAATTAGTGCATGGTGCCTGAGGTCCCACCCAGGTAGGTATAAGCGACCAGCCCTGCCCGTTGCGGATCTGAGCGATATAATCTGCATTGAGAGCCGTGTTAGCACAGGCGCGCAGGCTTCCGCCGATGTAGAGATTTAAACCGCGGTAAGGGCTGGAGCCGATCCATTCCTGTAGTTGTGTCAAGGTAGGTACTTCACATTTGTCGAAGGCGTGTCCTTGATATATTGCAGTGAGACTTTGGGGGGCATCGCTTGTGCTCGATTGGAGTGTTTCAGCTTGTGTGTGGATGGTAAATGATTCTTCGATAATGCCATTTGGATGATCGGAAACAGGCAAGGGAATAACCGACCAGTTCACTCCTCCATTTTCTGTTTTCAACAAACCCAGCTCACGGCGGCAGGTCATCCTGCCGGCGGGGTCGTTATCGCATCGCCCTTTAGAATAGGCTGCCCAGCCGGTCTGATCGTCGAATAAATCGATTCGATCAATCCCTTGCCAAAACGGGTCTGCGTTTGTGGTATTGTAGATGGAGCGATCCACTGCCCCCGGACTGCCTTTTGCAAACCGCAAGGAATTAAGTTCAGTGATAGCTCCGAGCTTTTTGACTATATTTGATTTCTGCGTCAGGGATAATGCAGTTAAGTCATCGCTTGGTTGCCATGAAAAACCGCCATCTCTGGTTTGAAGCAAATCTCCAACTGGTTCATAGCCTGCAATCCATCCCATCTGAGGGTTGGCAAAGTAAATCTCCCCTGCCGCATCGAGATTGCTTTTTGTCCAGGTCAGACCGCCATCACGGGTGAAATACAGCGCTCCAAGATTGAAATTTGAGCTGCTGGCATATTTCATCATCAGCCAGCCATGGTTGCTATCCAAAAACGTCATTTGAATTTTTCCCACTGCTGGTTTCGCGGAGGTGTCGTCAGGGAGTTTTATTTCCAGGTAAGTCCAACCAGCGCGGGGATTGTCACGCTTTGCCAGCCATAACGCTTGCTGATCTCCTGCATTGGGTTTTCCCAGTACCGCGTATCCAAGTGAGGGATCTGGGAAATGCACTGCGAAAAGTTGCAGTTCGTTCATCTCGGAAGGAGTAATATCCTGCCACGACGTGCCGTTATTCGAAGTCCAATATAAATGATCATTGACCCATATCCATCCCGTTTGCGAATCAAGCAGGTCGAAGTCGATGATTTCGATTGGATAGCCGGCATTCTCAGCATCCGTTTCTGCAAGCGCGGACATACGCATCGGATAGCGAAGCAGGAAGGCTATCGTGAGGGTGAGTGCGATGAATGGAATCGCGCAAACGCTTACGACGGTTTTGGTTTTCGACATGGTATATACGTATCGCGATACTCAAAAGAATACCATAAAATGGGGATTCAAATCTATCCTGATGACCTTACAATTTTGAAGGCTGATCTGGATTTGGATAGATGCATCTGTGACACCAATCTTGCACACTACACTAAGGGATATTTTGGCTGTTTTTTTCTGTTTATGGGGAGGATTTAGGAAAGAGAAGTTTTTCTTCCTTGTCATTGATTTATTTGTCGATAGGTTTTTGTGCCAACCTTTTCGCTGTTTGGTATAATGAAAGGTCTGATAATCATCTGTAATTTTATTCAGGGCAAATTTTATGGCAAAAAATGTTATCCGCGTCGTAGGGGCGCGTGTTCACAATCTAAAAAATATCACCGTCGAAATCCCCCGCGATAAACTGGTTGTCATCACCGGTTTGTCTGGTTCGGGGAAATCCTCTTTAGCTTTTGACACCATCTTCGCTGAAGGTCAGCGACGCTATGTCGAATCGCTTTCTGCTTATGCCCGTCAATTTTTGGGGCAAATGGAGAAACCGGATGTGGATTATATCGAAGGGTTATCCCCTGCGGTTTCCATTGATCAAAAAGGTACCTCCCATAACCCGCGTTCTACGGTCGGGACGGTAACGGAAATCTATGATTACCTGCGGTTATTATATGCTCGTGTGGGTATTCCTCATTGTCCGGTCTGTGGACGCGAAGTCAGTAAACAGTCCGCTCAAGAGATCGTCGATACGGTAGAGAAATTGCCGGTGGGTTCCCGTTTACTGATTCTCTCCCCCTTAATCCGTGGCCGCAAAGGGACGCATCAAGCCATATTGGAGGAAATCCGCAAAGCTGGTTTTGTGCGCGCCCGCGTCGATGGGGTTGTTCATGATGTAGAAGAAGAAATTTTAATGGATCGCTACAAAATCCATACCATAGAGGCGGTGGTAGATCGATTGATCATCCATCAGCCGGAAAATGAAGAAGAGGAAAAATCCGATCGGTCACGTCTGACCGATTCGATTGAAACTGCATTAAAGTTTGGCGATGGTTATCTGACGATCCAGGTTACACCCCCCGCCAGTGAAGGTGGGGAGGATGGAAACCCTCAACCGTATGACCTGCATTACTCGGAACATCTTGCTTGCCCAGAACATGGGGTGAGTCTGCCGGAAATCGAGCCGCGTACTTTCTCTTTCAACACTCCGCATGGCGCCTGCCCTGAATGCCAGGGGTTGGGTGGAAAACTGGTAATCGATCCGGATTTACTTATCCCGAATAAAGAGCTCTCCCTGAATGAAGGTGCGATTATTCTTTCCGAATGGAGTGGTCCCCGTGAGGAAGGCGGTTATTATTGGCAAGCATTGCAAGCGGTTGCTCGCGAATATCATATTGATTTGGACACACCCGTTAGCCAGATTCCAGCGGAAAAGTTAGAGATACTTCTTTATGGCACACATGGACGAGAGGTAACGGTTCATTATGAAAATAAAGATGGCCGGCAGGCTACTTTCCGCACCAGCTTTGAAGGGATTATCAATAACCTGCAACGGCGTTATCAGGAGACGAATTCAGAATACACCCGTGAAAAGATTGCTGAAGTGATGAGCGAAGTGATTTGTCCGGCTTGTAATGGCAAGCGTTTGCGCCCAGAAGCGTTGGCGGTCACAGTGGATGGGGTAAATATCATTGAGGTGACAGAATGGCCTGTCTTACGCACATTGGAATGGGTGCGAAAACTGATTGGAGATGCTTCACCCCTTAATGCTCGCCAAAAGGCAATTTCAGAACGTATTCTCAAAGAGATTGAAGCCCGATTAGGCTTTTTAGTGGATGTTGGCTTGGACTACCTCACGTTGCAACGGTCAGCGGGTTCTCTCTCGGGTGGTGAAGCACAGCGCATCCGTCTTGCGACGCAAGTTGGTTCTCGTTTAATGGGCGTCTTATATGTGTTGGATGAACCCTCGATTGGGCTGCATCCACGCGATAACGCCCGTTTGCTTAAAACGCTGCAAGGGTTGAAGGAATTAGGAAACACCGTTTTAGTGGTGGAGCACGATGAAGAGACCATCCGGGCGGCAGATTGGGTGGTTGACTTAGGACCTGGTGCTGGCGAACATGGCGGGGAGGTGGTCGCAGAGGGCACGCTGGAGGATATCCTGGCAAACCCGCGCTCACTCACTGGGGCATATATCTCGCGCCGTTTGCAAGTGCCCATCCCTGCTCAACGAAGAAGCGGCAATGGGAAACATTTAAGGATCATTGGTGCGCGTGAAAATAACCTTAAAAATATTGATGTGACCATCCCGCTTGGTAAACTGGTTTGTATCACGGGCGTTTCCGGCTCTGGGAAATCCACATTAATGGTGGAAATCTTATATAAAGCCCTCGCTCAGCACCTGTACAAAGCCCATACTCAACCGGGCGCTTATGATCGAATCGAGGGATTGGAATATGTGGATAAGATTATCAATATCGATCAATCCCCAATTGGACGCACACCCCGTTCCAATCCAGGCACATACACGGGATTGTTCGATTTAATTCGAGCGCTGTTTGCGGAATTACCTGAAAGCAAAATCCGTGGTTATAAACCAGGTCGTTTTTCTTTCAATGTTCATGGCGGACGCTGCGAAGCCTGCCAGGGGCAAGGGCAGTTGCGCATTGAGATGCAATTCTTGCCCGATGTTTATGTCCCCTGCGATGTCTGTCATGGAGCGCGTTTTAATCGTGAAACCCTGCAAGTACGCTTTAAAGACTATAACATTGCAGATGTATTAGATTTAACAGTGGACAAAGCCCTGGAAGTGTTTTCTGCTTTTCCCAATATGGTTAATCGGTTACAAACCCTCCAGGATGTTGGGTTGGGTTATATCCGCATTGGGCAGCCAGCCCCTACGCTTTCTGGCGGCGAAGCTCAGCGTGTCAAATTAGCCAAAGAGCTATCACGCCGCTCGACCGGCCGGACAATTTATGTTTTGGATGAACCATCGGTGGGTTTACACGCTGCCGATGTGCATAAATTAATCGAAGTCCTGCAACGTTTGGTCGATGCTGGTAACACTGTTTTGATCATTGAACATAATCTGGATATTATTAAGGTCGCCGATTACATCATTGACCTGGGACCAGAGGGTGGTGACCGCGGCGGAGAGGTCGTTGCCGTGGGCACCCCTGAAGAGATTTGTCTCAATGAAGCCTCATTTACCGGAAAATTTTTACGAAATGTGGTTTGTCAGGTTCCCTCGTGATGGAAATAATTCTCATCCATCTCTTTCCATCGCATGAAGATGCCTGTTACGAGTTAAATTCCACCGCTTTCCTTTCCTCCGAATGCTGTCAATTGTCGGGTATGGAAACCCGACCTACGCATGTGTTTTCAACAGCGGGGACTCAAGTCCCGCCTCAGACCATGGAAGTCCGCTCAAGCGGACTGTCCTTGAGTCGGTTTCAACCGACTTGCATGCCTTGAGCAGGGGATTTATCCCCGTCGAAATTATGGTAACGTCGGGTATAGAAACCCGACATACAGGCGAGATTGTGCGAAATAAATTTCGCAATACCGGCCTTGTAACCCGAAATTTATTTCGGGATTATACAGGATGTGTCGTCGGGTATGGAAACCCGACCTACGCATGTGTTTGCAACGGCGGGGACTCAAGTCCCGCCTCAGCCCATGGAAGTCCGCTCAAGCGGACTGTCATCGAGTCGGTTTCAACCGACTTGCATGCCTTGAGCAGGGGATTTATCCCCGGCGAAATTATGGTAATGTTGGGTACGTAAACCCGACATACAGGCGAGATTGTGCGAAATAAATTTCGCAATACCGACCTTGTAGCCCGAAATTTATTTCGGGGATTGCGCGGGAGATATTGTTGGTTATGGAAATCTAACCTGCGCATCTATATGCAACGGCGGGGACTCAAGTCCCGCCTCAGACCATGGAAGTCCGCTCAAGCGGACTGTCCTTGAGTCGGTTTCAACCGACTTGCATGCCTTGAGCAGGGGATTTATCCCCGTCGAAATTATGGTAA
>DAOTVW010000081.1:0-2001 GCA_034436035.1 Anaerolineales bacterium | reverse complement strand
CTGTTATATCGTATGTTGTTAAAGGTGAAAGAGGCACAGGCCACAAGGGGTTCAAAAGGTTATAAGGTGTTATAATCACACTTGAGCCGTTGTAGATGGTCTGATACCCAATGGTAGAGCCTGTAGGGCTGAGACTGAACATATTCATAAAGTTATCAGGATCAACAGGACCTGAAAAGTTTACGATAAATCCGCTGTCCGTACCTATCCTGTCATCACCATTGTACGGTATAGTACCCGTAGCAACAAAGGTATTATCCCTTTGCGGTGCAACCCATCCAACTGGAACAGACCTGAACCTCAAGAATAATATTACAGGCGCCTTTTCAATACCCATAACACCAAGCTCTGTGACACCCATAAAATTTATGATCAGACTGCCATCTGTTTTATCAACCGTAACCGTACCTGTGAGCTGAACACCCATTAGATTCTGATTGAGTGCAGCATTGGTGATGGGGTCCTGAGCAGTCATATTAATATCCTCAATTGCATACATGGCCGGCGGGGCCTGAGGATTTATGTTCTGATATGCATTGCCTGCCATGAATACAGATGCATTATCAAGCAATGTAATAGCAAGCTTTTTTGATACCAATCCTGTTGGTATTACCCCTCCAAGATTTATAGCTAATGAAGAGCCATAGAGCCTTTGACCTGCCGGTATAACTATAGGATTCAAAGCAGGATTTACATTTGCATCGCCCATTATAGTGAGAAGGTATCCTGTAAGATACGCAATGGAGGTACCCACTACTTTAGAGCTAACAATATTCGCATTCATGGGTATACCCGTGGCATCTACATTATTCATATTAACAATATTGCCATTGCTATCAAGCTGAACAGATGGATCCAAATACACAGTAAGGTCTGTTTGTTTACCTGTCGGCAGTGGTTTAAATGTATAGCTCACTCTACCGTTATTCATACCAGAAGCTGTTATCGGCAAGCCATTAACCCCTGTAAGCTTATCGGTTATTGTAAGCGTATAGGTCTGCCCTGCTGTTAGATCTGAAACAGGTTGAATCACTACATTGTTATTTATCGGCAATAGCTTAACAGGCACAAGCGTATTTGATGTTGCATCAAAAAGTTTTATGCCTTCTGAATTAATAGGCTGTGATAAAGGTTGCGAAAAGGTAAGCCTGAATACCACATTTGTAAAGATTGGTCCATCCAATGCAGGGAATATGTTAATCAGCGTAGGATGCACATCCACAAGCGGTGCATATTGCCCTTCTGTTTCAAAAGAAAATGTTAATCCCTGTGCAGGTAAAAACACCTGCTCATTATTTTCATCATACAGCGTTCCAGACAATGAAAATCTATAGTAACTTAGAGGCGCAAGACTGGTAGAAGGGGTAAAAAACAAATAGCTTGACTGTATGCTTAACTCTCCAGGAATAGCCTCTCCCGTCAATGAAACAAGGCTTGCCTTCGCACCGTTACTGTTATGGCTCAACGGATTTGAGAAATTGATTACTATTGGAGAGTTGAGTGGGATAAGCCTTGCTCCCTCCCACGGAAATGTTGCTATAACGCCTGTTTGTCCTGGGGCAGCAACTGATGGGGGAGATGTCTTCTTGCCGCAGCTCGTAACAATGAGTAGCGCAATAGCAATAACAAACAAACCTGCAAGCCACTTGTAAGAACAAGGGTTGCCCCTACAAGGAATATTGTTCTTTTTGTACCTATCTTCAAACGCATTTTTATTCAAAATTGTATACCTCATAGAAGCCTCCTAAAACCTCATTGTGAGTGTTAAACCTAATGCATTTATATCCCCCTTTGCCTGTGCTGAGTAACCGGAAGAGAACGGAAACGAGGTTTTGTTGAGATAATGGTACTGATATACTGCATCTATACTTATTGGATATTCAGGGCTTATGGGAGCAATATTATAACCGGCACCTATTGACCATACCTGTTGCGGTGAATCAACCCAGTTTAAGGTGCCTGTTGAGCCATGGAGCGGAGAAGGAAGATATTGATAGCCTA
>DAOTVW010000080.1:0-12132 GCA_034436035.1 Anaerolineales bacterium | reverse complement strand
CACTCTCCTTTCAGAGTTTGAATCGAAACAACTCCTGAATTATTACAAAATTCCAGTTGTTCAGACACAGATCGCCACGAGCGAGGAAGAAGCGATAAAATTTGCGAATGAAATCGGGTACCCTGTTGTATTAAAACTGCATTCAGAAACCATCACCCACAAAACCGATGTCGGAGGGGGAAAGCTTAACCTTGAAGATGAGGAGCAAGTTCGAGAAGCTTTTCGTTCCATTCGGCAATCATTGTTCGAAAAAGTTGGTGAGAAAGATAACAACGGCAAACCACATTTCCTCGGTGTAACAGTTCAACCAATGATTAAACCAGATGGATATGAAATCATTTTAGGAAGCAGTGTGGATCCACAATTCGGGCCAGTGTTATTGTTTGGTTTAGGTGGCCAACTTGTTGAAGTTTTCAAGGATCGTGCCCTTGGTCTTCCACCACTCAATGCAACTTTAGCCAGAAGGATGATGGAACAAACCAAAATTTATAAAGCGCTTAAAGGTGTGCGCGGTCGGAAAGCAGTTGATTTAGCAGCACTTGAACAACTCCTTGTCCGTTTCAGTCGACTTGTATCGGATAATCTGTGGATCAAAGAAGTTGACATTAACCCATTGCTCGTATCCCCCGATCGGATTATTGCTTTGGATGCCCGGGTTGTCCTCCACGATCCCTTAATGGATGAGGATGAGCTACCTAAGTTAGCAATCCGACCCTATCCAACCCAGTATGTGACAACCTGGACAGACAAGAAAAATTGTACTTATACTATCCGCCCAACACTACCGGAAGATGAACCTCTGCTCGTTCAATTTCATGAAAACCTTTCCGATCGCACTGTGTACTTGCGCTTTTTGCATCCTATGTTGCTCAGCCAGCGTGTTGCTCACGAACGTTTAGCACGTATCTGCCACAGTGATTATGACCGAGAAATAACACTTGTTGTAGAGCAAGAAGACTGCGAAACGGGTGAGCGGCGTATCATTGGTGCAGCGCGATTAAGTAAGATGCATTCGCTTGATGAAGCGCGCTTTAGTATCTTAATAAGCGATTTGTATCAAGGAAAAGGATTAGGTAAAGAATTACTCAAACAAATATTACGCGTTGCGAAAGATGAAAAATTAAAACGCATCGAAGCGATCATTACACCAGACAATGAAGCAATGAAACACTTGTTTACAAAATTGGGTTTCAACCTCAAACCTATCAACGAGAACAAGCATATTTGCGCAGAAATATTTTTGTAGAATCTATTCATTGATGATAAAACGCCCGCGTTGGCGGGCGTTTTATATTTTCTGCTATTAAATATTTATTAATTTAGATCCATTGCTGCGTGAATATATAGTATATATTTTGTACAGTTTATGTTATAATATTACATAGTTATAAATAGCTACACACAACTTTATGGAGTTTAAACATGAAAAATAATTTTGTAACAAGATTTATCCTAATTATAATTTTCATCTTTTTGAGTGGTTGTACCGGAAAAGAGAAACAATCTACTCAGCCAACCGATACACCAATTCCTATTGCTAAAGCTGGATCGGCAATCATTGCCGAAGGAATGATTGTACCAAATCAATCCGTTGATCTATCCTTCCAATTTAGCGGTACCGTGAGCGAAGTACTCGTAAGAGAAGGCGATTCGGTTAAGGTTGGTGATGTGATTGCGCGCTTAGGTAATCGTGAACAGGTCGAAGCCGAAGTTGCAAATGCTGAGGTCAATGTTGCTAATGCTCAACAAAGTTATGATGACTTATTTAAAAATCATGCGCTGGATGTTGCCAAAGCTCTAGATGCGGTAGCAAAGGCAAATAAAAAAGTGCGCGATGCTCAATATCAATTGGACAATTTTACAATACCGGTTGGACAGGAAAAATTAAGCGCCATTGAAGCGATTAAAGTTACACAGCAAAAACTGGATGAAGCTCGAAAAGCATTTGAACCATATAAGAATGATTCCCTTCTCGATGATAATCGGGAAAAACTAAAAGAAAATTTGGACAATGCACAGGCTGACTATAATGCAGCAGTAAAAAGGCTCAATTACGAAGTCACATTACAATATGCACAAGCAGAGTTGGAATTAGCACTTCGGAATTGGCAAGCTATTCAATCTGGTCCAGACCCCGAACAGCTTGCTTTAGCAAAAGATCGCCTCTCCGCAGCACAGGCAGCCCTCAAAGCCGCCCAAGCGCACCTTGCTAACCTCGAGTTAAAAGCACCTATCGCTGGTACTGTTGCAAGGCTGAATCTAGTTATCGGCGATCAAGTTGCACCAAATGTCGTCGTTGCCACTATTGCGGATTTTTCATCCTGGTATGTAGAAACAGATAATCTCACCGAGCTTGAAGTGGTCAAAATAAGCAATAATCAACCAGTGAGTGTCGTAGCGGATGCATTACCGAATGTCTCCCTGCGGGGAATAGTTGAATCCATCAGCCAAGTTTACGTGGAAAAGCGGGGTGATATCACCTATACTACGAAAATACGGTTATTAGACAGCGATCCAAATCTTCGTTGGGGTATGACGGTGTTAGTTACTTTTCAATAAAGAGGCACCGATTGGGGCTATAGATTAATCTATTTTAATCATGGCGAAACATTTTTCGAGGTAAAATCGGTTCAATGTTATGTCGGATTATAATGGTATGGTGAATTTTGGAGGTTTGCATTGATAACAACCCGTCAAATCGGCAAAGCATCTTTTTCTATTTTGATTAATGGGGTGACTCTTTTAGCAATTGGCGCAGTCCTTTATCTGGCCTGGTTGAAGATAAATCAACAAAGCTTGCCAATCAACATCGTCGCTCATGAATTAACGCAGAAAAATGCACCAATCAACGAGAAGAATGATATAGCCAATTCAAATTTCACATTACCACCATACCAATCCAATACATCCAATAACACCACAAAATTAATTTTTCGTGAAGCGACGTATCTAACGGTAATACCAGACCGACCCCCAACAGATATATTAACCTATACTGTGAAAAGTGGCGATACTTTATTTAGTATTGCGGATTTATTCCATGTTAAACCGACAACCCTTCTATGGGGAAATTACGAAGTGTTACAGGATAATCCTCATTTTCTTAAACCGGGGCAAGTTCTCAATGTTTTACCGGTGGATGGAATTTATTATCAATGGCAAGAAGGGGATACTCTTGAAAAAGTAGCAAATGATTTCAAGGCAAACCTCAATGACATCTTGAATTTCACTGGGAACAACATTGACCTCACAAAGATAAATCAGAAAAACTCAGGGATTGAACCCAAAACATGGATTGTTATACCGGGAGGAAGGCGTCCTATCAAAGATTGGGGACCTCCTGCGATCACCCGGAAAAATCCAGCGACTGCGCGAGGTTACGGCGCAGGGGCTTGCGGCGAAGTATACGAAGGCGCGGTTGGAACTGGTAGTTTTGTTTGGCCCACTACAGATCACAATATTTCCGGTTATAACTATGACCCTGAAATCCATCCAGCAATAGATATTGGAGGCCAAACTGGAAACCCGGTATTCGCTGCGGATAGTGGCGTCGTGGTTTATGCAGGATGGAGCGATTATGGGTATGGTAACCTTATCGTAATTGATCACGGTAATGGTTGGCAAACTGCCTATGCGCACTTGAATTCGATTGCGGTTACCTGTGGTATGAGCGTTTTTAAAGGTGGTGGCATTGGCACACTAGGAGCAACAGGAAACGCAACCGGTCCTCACTTGCATTTTGAGATGATCTACAACGGCACAAAGGTCAATCCGCTCGGATATGTCCAATAACAATTCTGTTTATTGCTATACATTATCCCAAAAATCATGTAAAATGATAGAAATATTTTTTTTAGGAGGCTACGATTATGTCCGAACAATATTCTACCAGTGAGGTAACAAGTGATGACAAACTTTGGGCAGCACTCGGTTACATATTCTCCCCCGTCATCCCTATTATCATGCTACTCATAGAAGAGAAAAAAGTTCGTCCTTTTATTAAGTATCATTCCATCCAATCCATCGCGGCATTCGTTGTAATTTTCGTCCTGGCTACAATCACAGTTGGCTGTGGCTCTATACTCATCTTAGTAATGTTCTATTGGGCGTATAAAGCGTATCAAGGAGAATATTTCGAAATACCAGTCCTGACCAACTTCATGAAGAACCAAGGTTGGATTTAATCTATTAATTATCCTTGAAGGAGAGAATTCTCTATCCAAAAAAGGATTTATTATTTATAATTATAAAAATTGAAAATAAATCCAGGGGAGAGTCCTGAATGGCAGGCACCGAAGGGGCAAATCCACATTAGTATGATAATGTGGATGAAACTCTCAGGTATAAGGACCCTGGGTTTATTTCCTCTGGAAAGACGCATCCTTAATCAGGATACGGCACCGATGGGGCAAGCGGTAGAATGTAACCCGCGAATCTCTCAGGTCAACGACAGAGGCGCATGAATTCTATTCATGCGCCTTTTTCATTCTAATCTAAACTTTTGAGGAGGCAAATATGAATATTCCTGCTGATTTAAAATATACAAAAAATGATGAATGGCTGCGCGTCGAAGGAAATGTTGGCACAGTTGGCATCACCGATTATGCACAGAGTCAACTGTCTGACATCGTCTTTGTCGAGATTGTGGTATCCGAGGGAGATACCGTAAAACAAGGCGATACATGCGCAACAGTGGAAAGTGTAAAAGCAGCTGCCGATGTTTACATGCCGGTAAGCGGTAAGGTAATTTCTGTCAATCAGTCCTTACCAGACAAACCAGAAACCGTCAACAGCGATCCTTATGGAGAAGCGTGGATGGTAAAAATTGAGTTGTCCCATCCAGAAGAAGTGGCTGGGTTAATGGATGCCGCTGCTTATGAAGCCCATCTAGCACAAAAAGAATAGGAGGTACAATGTACTTACCTCATACGGATAGCGAACGTCAAGAAATGCTGGCTGCAATTGGCGTAGAAAGCCTTGCAGATTTATTTTCATCTATCCCTGCCAAATATCGTTTTCCAACTTTGAACCTTCCTGAAGCGCTTTCAGAAATGGAAGTACAACAAACCTTGGCAGAGTATGCTTCTGACAATGAAAATCTTCAAGATCTGGTTTGTTTCTTGGGGGCAGGGGCATACAATCACTATATCCCCGCTGCTGTTGACTCGATTTTGCGCAGAGGTGAATTTTATACCGCTTATACACCCTACCAACCCGAAGTATCTCAAGGGACATTGCAAGCCATCTTTGACTATCAGAGTTTAATCACCGCCCTCACGGGAATGGAAGTAAGCAACGCCTCTCATTATGATGGTGCTACTGCAGTAGCAGAAGCAGTCACGATGGCACATGCTCATTTTCGTGGAAAACGTAATCGGGTGGTTCTTTCCCCAGCATTGAATCCCATGTATCGGGCAACAGTCAGGACCTATCACGCTGGAAGCGGTATCGAATTTGTAGGCGATGAGACAACGCAAGATCCAAAGAGTAGACCGGATGAGCTAGCCCAATTCATTGACTCAAACACCGCCCTGGTCGTCGTCCAATATCCTGATTTCTTCGGACGGATTTTTGATCTAACGGAATTAGCCAAAAAGACGCATGACGCTGGTGCACTCTTTGCTGTATCCACATACCCAATTGCGCTAGGCATGCTCAAACCACCTGGTGAATTTGATGCCGATATCGTCACCGGAGAAGGGCAATCTTTAGGGATACCGCTTTCATTCGGCGGTCCTTACTTGGGCATTTTTACTACCAAGAAAGAATATGTGCGGAAAATGGCAGGACGTTTGGTAGGAGAAACCGTTGATAACCGCGGGCAACGCGCTTATGTCTTAACATTGACCGCACGCGAACAACATATCCGCCGTGAAAAAGCCACTTCTAATATTTGCTCAAATCAAGGCTTAATGGTCTTAGCCGCTGCGGTTTACTTGAGTTTACTTGGCAAACAAGGGCTAAAACAGGTAGCCAATCTGTGTTATCAAAAAGCTCACTACGCAGCAAAACAAATAACTAAGGTTAAAGGATTTAAGGTTTGGTCGCCCGACCCATTTTTCAATGAATTTGCAATCCAATGCCCCTCCAATGTTGAGAATATCAACGAACATCTGTTAGAACACGGCGTTCTGGGCGGCTATGATCTCGGACAGGACTATCCCGCCCTGCACAATCACATGTTGATCGCAGTTACTGAAATGAATAGCAAAGAAGAAATTGATTATCTGGTTAATGTTTTGAAGGAGGCAAGCCATGACTGAACCTCGCTTATGTGAACTTTCTGTACCCGGAAGAGTTGGCTTTCGCTTCCCTGCTGCGGATGTACCTAGCACAGATATGCCGAAGGATTTGCTCCGTACCGAATTACCCATGCCAGAACTTTCAGAGATGGATGTAATTCGGCGCTATACCCATCTTTCACAACTAAATCACGCCATCGATATTGGTTTCTATCCATTGGGTTCCTGCACGATGAAGTACAACCCTAAAATCAATGAAGAAACAGCAAGATATACCGGTTTTACCGCTGTTCATCCATTACAACCCATCGAAACCGTGCAGGGCTCATTAGCTTTAATGTACGAGTTACAGGAATGGCTTAAGGAAATAGGAGGGTTTGCTGGTGTTTCTCTCCAACCTGCCGCCGGAGCCCATGGAGAATTAACCGGTGTCTTAATCATCCGTGCCTACCATAAAGATCGTGGCGATTCAAAAAGGACAAAGATCCTCATTCCCGACTCGGCTCATGGAACAAACCCGGCTTCTTCAGCGATGAGCGGATTAAATGTGGTTGAAATCAAGTCAGATGCACGCGGTAATGTGGACCTGCAAGCCTTAAAAGCGGAATGCGATGATACATTAGCGGGCCTTATGCTGACTAACCCTAACACGCTTGGCCTTTTTGATGAACATCTTGAAGAGGTGATCGAACTCGTGCATAAAGCCGGAGGGTTAGTTTATGGCGATGGCGCAAACATGAATGCGTTATTGGGGATTTTGAAACCGGGTGAAGTTGGCATCGATGTGTTGCACTATAATTTACACAAGACCTTCTCCACCCCCCATGGTGGTGGTGGACCTGGTTCTGGACCTGTGGGTGTACGGGAACATCTCGTAGATTTTCTCCCTGCTCCGATCGTTGGAATCATCGAAGAGGGAACAGATGAAATCCCACCCTTATATGGTTTTATTACCCCCGCAAAAACGATTGGGCGTGTAAAAGCTTTTCATGGACACTTTGGCATCATGGTACGTGCTTACACCTATATGCTCATGCATGGTGCAGAGGGCTTGCGTCAAGTCGCTGAATACGCGGTATTAAATGCAAACTATCTCCTTGCTAAGTTGCGCCATGCTTACCATGTTCCATATGATCGTATTTGTATGCATGAGTTCGTGGCAGAAGGATGTTGGGATGATGCTCCGGAAGTCCACGCATTAGATATTGCTAAGCGACTAATGGATTATCACTTCCATCCCCCAACGAATTACTTCCCGCTCATTGTCCATGAAGCATTGATGATCGAACCCACCGAAACGGAAAGTAAACAAACCTTGGATGCGTTTATTGAAGCAATGCTCAAGATTGCAGAAGAAGCTCATCAAGAACCAGAATTACTCAAGACTGCACCGCATATCACACCGGTTGGCAGAGTGGATGAAGTTCGGGCAGCTAAAGATTTAATTCTGGCCTGTAATGTCTGTCCAGATTAACTAATCAAATTAACTTTCCATTTTTACAATATAGCAACCTCCCGGCCTACAGGCAGCAAAAGGGAGGTTGCTTTACTTACAAAACCGTAAAATCTAAATCTCTAAACTGGAGTAAAATAGCACTTCGAGGTTTCAATATGGCTAAAGGTGCTCCATTTTCAATTGTAAGACCACGCAAAACGGTCGAAATTATCCTCCCTAACGGAAAAACCATCCGCGGTCCTCGTAATGCTGCGGTGAAAGATTTCTTACAAGTTATTCAAACACCGGAGCTTCCCCCCATTGTTGGGGCGATTGTCAATGGTGAATTGCGGGAATTAACCTTTTCTATCAAGATTGATTCTCGAGTGCAACCGATTACCATGGCGGATACAGACGGAATGCGCATCTATCGGCGCTCCCTCACCATGCTTCTCGAAACCGCATTCCACCAGCTCTATCCCGAAGCTTACTTAACCGTTGATCATTCGGTCTCCTCGGGCGGATATTATTGCCAAGTTGGCGGACGTCCCCCTTTAAACGCTTCGGAATTAAATCAACTTGAATTACGCATGAAACAACTGGTTGAAGCGGATTTGCCAATTACTCGCTATGAAATTCCTATCGAAGAAGCCAAAATCTATTTTGCCTCCATTGGCGCGGATGACATGGTTCGTCTGTTGGCATATCGCCAGAAACCTTATGTGACGATCTATGAATTAGATGGATTTCGCGATTACCACCATGGCTATATGGTGCCCTCCACGGCATATCTAAAATGGTTTGCACTAACACCCGTTGATCATGGTTTTACCCTTCGTTTTCCTCGTAAACATGCGCCTACCCAACTCTTACCATTGCCAAGCTATCCCAAGCTGCTGGCTGCGTTTCGTCAATATGGTGATTGGCTAGAACGTTTGGGAATTGCAAATGTAGGAGCGCTGAATGATTCCATCAAAGCGAATCGTGCGTCAGAAGTGATCCTGGTCTCAGAAGCCTTGCACGAACAGCTGGTTTCTGATATCGCTTCAACCATATTATCCCGCCCGGAAAAAGTGCGCGTCATTCTCATCGCTGGTCCCTCTTCCTCCGGAAAAACAACTTTTTCGAAACGGCTTTCTATCCAACTATTAGCGCGCGGTGTAGCGCCTTTTCCGCTCGAAATGGATAATTATTTCGTCGATCGCGAACAAACACCGCGTGATGAAAATGGCAATTATGATTTCGAATCGGTTGATGCGCTCAATTGGGCAAGGCTCGATCAGGATTTGAGCAAATTGATCGCTGGTCAAGAAGTGCAAATGCCCAAATATGACTTTAAAAATGGTCGCAGCATACCCGGTGACATCATTAAACTTACCGAAAATCATATCATTATCTTAGAAGGTATCCATGGCCTGAATCCGAAATTATTTCAAAGTGTCGCTGCAGAGCACATTTTTCGTATTTACGTCAGCGCGCTCACACAGCTTAACCTCGATCGTCATAATCGGGTTTCAACAACCGATACCCGCCTTATCCGCCGCATTGTTCGCGATGCCCGTGAACGCGGTTACGGTGCTCAACAAACCATCCAACGGTGGGAATCGGTGCGGCGTGGTGAAAAACGGTATATTTTCCCCTATCAAAACAACGCCGATGTCATGTTCAATTCTGCTTTGGTTTATGAGCTATCTGCATTAAAACCATTAGCAGAACCACTGCTCCGCCAGGTGCCTTACGGCACCCCCGAATTTATCGAGGCAAAGCGGTTATTGGCTTTTCTGGAGTGGTTTTTGCCCCTTGAAAGTGATTTCGTCCCCGATAACTCTATCCTTCGTGAATTTATCGGTGGTTCAATTTTGAAAGATTTTATCCTCTGGCATAACCATCAAATATAGTGGGGAAAAAAGAATACAATGTTTGAATTTGAGATCCAAGCAAAGGATGGCAGTGCCCGAGCAGGCTGCTTTCACACACCACATGGTGTATTGCAAACACCACTTTTTGCACCCGTCGGAACGCAGGCAACCGTCAAAGCATTAACGCCAAAACAACTCGATGAAATTGGCGCGAGTTTAATCCTTGCCAATACCTATCATCTTTTTCTGCGGCCAGGCGATCAACGCATTGCACAATTAGGTGGATTACATCACTTCATGGCTTGGGAAAAGCCAATCCTAACCGACTCTGGCGGATTTCAGGTTTTTTCTCTTTCCGGCATCAATCAAATCGATGAAGATGGGGTTACTTTCAAAAGCCACATCGATGGCGCAATCAAACGCTTAACGCCCGAGATATCGATTGCGGTGCAGGAAAATTTAGGTGCAGATATTATTATGGCTTTCGATGAGTGTGCTCCACCACATGACCGCGAATATAACCATCAAGCTGTTCAGCGCACCCATGCCTGGCTGGAACGTTGTGTAAAATCAAAAACACGCGCCGACCAGGCCTTGTTCGGTATTGTGCAGGGCGGCATCTTCGATGATTTACGCGCTCAATCTGCTCACTTTACTTCCAGCCTAGACCTGCCCGGGTATGCGATTGGCGGTCTCTCGGTAGGTGAATCAAAAGAGGATATGCTCCATTCGATTGAAGTTGTGAACGCAATCTTGCCAGCCACTAAGCCGCGTTATCTCATGGGTGTTGGGACACCTTATGATATTATCCAAGGGGTGGCGCGCGGAATCGATATCTTCGATTGTGTCCTTCCCACCCGGCTAGCGCGCCATTCAACCGCCTTACGTTTAAAAGATCGTTTGAACCTGGTGAACGCGAGTTTTGCCGATGACCCCTTACCTATCGATGAAAACTGTGATTGTTATACCTGTCAGCATTTTTCTCGCGCCTATTTGCGCCATCTCATTTTAGCAAAGGAAATGCTCGCGGCGACTTTGTTATCCATTCACAACGTTTATACTCTTATCCGATTAACCCAAACTATCCGTGAAGCCATCCTTAACCACACCTTTCAATCCCTGCTTGAGGAATATACAACACCATGAACCTTTTTCAATCTATCCTGCTTGGCATAATACAAGGGTTGACCGAGTTCATTCCTGTGTCATCTTCCGCCCACCTCGCCCTCGTTCCTTACTTCTTAGGTTGGCATCTCCAACCAGATTTGGCTTTTGTATTCGATGTCCTGGTTCAATTTGCCACCCTTGGGGCGGTCATCGTCTATTACGCCAAAGACCTTTGGAAAATCATCCTTTCATTTTTTAAAGTGCTTCAAACTCGTAATTTCGAAAATAATCCTGATTTTAACTTGCTTTTAGCCCTGGTAATCGGAACACTGCCCATTGTCGTGCTGGGAATCCCAATTAAAAAATTCGTTTCCGAAGCATTCAACAGCCCGATGTTTGTTGCGCTAGCCTTGCTCATTACTGCCATGCTACTTTATTCAGCTGAAACCATCTTTGCTGCTCGAACCCATCACGAAGCTGTTACCCTGTGGGACGCTTTTATCATCGGAATCTTTCAAGTATTTGCTGCTTTTCCGGGCATATCTCGTTCCGGCGCCACTATCTCAGGAGGGATGTTTCGCAATTTAGATCGAAGCACCGCAACCCGCTTCGCTTTTTTGCTCTCGATTCCCGCTTTAGCAGGTGCTGGTTTAATCTCTTTATTAGACCTGTTAAAAATGCCCGACTGGATTCAAACATTATCCACGATATTACCTGGGTTTTTTGTCGCTTTTGTGGTTGGATTAATTTCCATCCATTGGTTAATTCGATATTTACGGAACCATTCATTAAAGATCTTTTCAGTTTATTGTATTCTACTCAGCCTGATAACCTTGGGACGTCTATTCATTCACTAAGCCAATTTCTTAATTCCTATCCTCAATTTATTAATGTGCTATACTTTTACTATGACAATACCACCTTCACCTCCATCTGAAAACACACCCCTAAAGCGGAAGGCAATCGCGCAACGCCCGCTATTGGTAATAACCCTCTATAGCTGGTTCGTGCCAATCTTGTTATTGCTGGTATTCCTGCTGGGCATCATTATCGGCTATTTTCTGCATCCTTCCACGCCAGCATCGCCCAGCGCCCAATTGCTTCCCCAGGCTAGTCCGACTCCTGCAGCCCTTTCCCAGGCACAACGACAGCGCTTTATGGAAATGCTTTCCCAAAAAACCGAACACTATCAAGGTTCAGCTGAAGCAGCCATACTGATGTTTGAATTTGGCGATTTTCAGTGACCATTTTGCGGGCGTTATGCCACGGACGCGGGGCGTCTGATCCAAGAAAATTACATTCAAACTGGAAAAATCCGCTTTGGCTATTTGCATTTAGCCTTCCTTGGGCCTGAGTCCACTTGGGCGGCCGAGGCAAGCGAATGTGCTGCAGAACAAGGGAAATTCTGGGAATATCATGATAACCTCTATGCCAGTCAAGCCGGTGAAAACCAGGGTGCGTTCAGCAAGGATCACCTAAAGGAATTTGC
>DAOTVW010000079.1:0-14290 GCA_034436035.1 Anaerolineales bacterium | reverse complement strand
GCTAAACGGGTCTGGTGAATTGCCAGTTGCTGGTTGATCGCTTGTAATGAGTTGAGGGCATTCAACGCCCCAATATTTCCCGCTACACGGGTGACATCTACACTAGCCATTTTAAACCTCCATGTTTATTAGATTTTACGGGGGCTCCTTCCCCCGCATTGGATTGATTGGTTTTGATTTTTTTCTCCGAGTAGAGTTTTGCCTCCGTCGGATTTCGTGACATCATTTTGGTATATTGCCAATTTCAATTTACTGCATCTATTGGATCCTGTGATTTTGCCTTATAACTGCCTCCTTTGTTTGAATTACTTCTCCTTTATTTTTTCCGCATTATTTTCTATATTTCGTTATCGTCAAGAAATCTATTTCTTGAATGAACAGGCGTTAATTTTGCGTAAATAATTCCAGCCAGCATGTAAATATGTCTTATTCTGCAATACATATTGCACCGTATCCATCAAAGCGCAAGAGAACAAGGAAACAAGAAGAACCAGGGGAGATGGTTGGAAATTACACTAATCGCAATGTCAAAAGGTTATACCCCATTTCCCCCAGTTGGAAAATCGCTCTTCAAGAAAAAACTAGCTGTTTTACACTATTGGCAAGGGTTTCGCCGTGAGCAAATTCGTTGAACAATAATTCAGGCAGAGCTCACCCGCTTATATCGAACATGAAGCAATCAATCACCGCTACTTTTGATACACAATCGCCATATTTCCTAACACACTCCAAGAAGCAAGAAAATTTTTCAATGGATATGTACGGCGTTGACCAGAAAAGGCATCGATTGCCTCTACTGACGTTCGATCATATCCCACCAAAATCATCGTGTGTTCATAATGGGCAACAATTACGTTTTTCCCCGATTTGGTATGGTATAAAATTGGACTGCCGTTGTTCATTTGTCCAATCACCCAAACGATAACAGGCCTTCCATTGGCAATTTCTTTGCGTAATTCTCTCCAGCTCATCCCTTTCCGAGCTTGAGCAGGAACCCCAAAATGATTTAATAAGTCTGCCACCGGTGCAGCATGGACGCCATACGAAGCGGGAGGAATAGCACCCCAAGTATCATTGCTGTTCCCTACAAAACCCTCTTCCGGGTTATCTGAACGAGGCAAAGATCCTAGAAATTTTTTCTCTTTTATTTTCACCCCGAAAAATGCCGCCCAATCCACCGCTGACCGCGATTCACAAGAAAGTGAAGATGTTTGAGGATATCCTTTGATTCCCTTTATGGTGGCATGGGTTGGCAGCATCACTGCCACAAATGGCTGGTGAATCCATAGCAATAATCCTAAAACATTGACCCACTGCTGTTTACGAAATAAATGCAAGGAATTTAGCATAGTAAACATCCTCCAACGATTATAATCAGAGCATGCAACCATTCGTGCAATTTGCGTACCAGATTTTAGGAATCCAGCTTACTGCCAAGCAAATCAGCGCTTTTCAACGATACGAGGAATTGTTGCTAAGCTGGAGTAAGCATACCAATTTGACCGCGATCCGCGACCCTGAGATGATCGCGATCAAACATTTTTTAGATTCGCTCACATGTATGCTGGCTATGCGGGATACCGTCATCAATCGGGTTGTAGACGTTGGCACCGGTGCAGGGTTTCCTGGAATCCCGCTCAAGATCATCAACCCTGGGATGGAACTCACTTTAATTGAATCTGTGGAGAAAAAAGCATCATTTTGTCGAGCTGTACTTGCTGAATTGAATTTAAAGGGTGTAACGGTAATCGCAGACAGGGTTGAAAAGGTCGCCCACCAAGCCGAACATCGGCAAGGATATGATTGGGCGATCGCGCGTGCCGTTGCCAGCATGCCTACATTAATGGAATATCTTCTACCATTAGTTAAGGTGGGAGGTAGCGCATTAGCCATGAAAGGGGAAAATGCTCCCCTTGAAGCCCACCAGGCAGAACATGCTTGCCAAATTCTGGGTGGCCGCCTGCGCAAACTTATCCCCATCCATCTGCCAAAAATATCCGAGGATCGTTATTTGGTGCTGGTAGATAAAATTGCCTGCACTCCAGAAGGTTATCCCCGTCGACCAGGAATCCCTGAGAAACGACCGCTAATCTAATTTAGGAATAATTACTTCTACGGAATCACCGCGATGGATTACTCCTACCCGGTTGACCCTGGCATACCAACGCGACCAGCCGGGGTTATGTTTATGGGAAATCCGCTGAATGTTCCCTGCCAAAAATGAATCGAGAATGGTTTTGCAAGGTGTTGTCGGGCGGGTTAGCTCTAGTTCAACCCCAGATGGGAATCGAAGTAAAGTGCCTGTTTCTAAATGCTCCCATTCAATTCCACTTATGGTTAAATTCTCGCCTACAGATCCGGGAAATATGGGATGCCCTTCATTTTGTAATGCTTGAATTCTTTCTAAGGAATAGACACATAGCGCACGCTCTACTCCACCATGATGTTGTCCATCATGATGAGAATCCCCTTGAATGCCAAGCTGCGTTATGAGGGCAGAGTTAATCGGGTATTTCGGGACACCACCTTCAGAAATATTTATCTGGTAAACATAACCCATCAACATCATTGCATTGCCTTTATGGGAAATATTTGCCCAGCTTTCACCTGCCAGATCAGCACTTTTTGGAGAAATTGCGGGTTAAACAAGTTCACATCGGTAGTTGTCAATATCGCTTGTTCAAACTCATTTAATTTGCTTAAGAGATCCTGGCGATGTTGATCATCTAATTCAGCTAATACCTCATCCAATAAAAATACCGGCCACTGTCCGCTCTTCTTTTTTATCCAATTCATCTCAGCAAACTTAATCGCTAAAATCCCCGTGCGAACCTGCCCACGAGATCCGTAAATCCCTAAATCAATTCCGTTACTGAGAAAGCGGATTTCATCTCGATGTGGTCCGATGGTAGTTACCCCGCGTTTAATTTCTTCGAGACGCAATTTATTGAGTTGAATATGAAATCCTGCTTGTATTTGTTCTGGAGTGAGCCCCCGCCGATCAGCCTGGATTTCCACGGGTAACGTATATTGACCAGCTGGTTTTTCCAACGGGTCATAAGAAGGTTGATAAACAACGCGGAGGACTTCTTTCTCATGGGTCAGTTGGTGATATAAGGGAAAAGCTAATTCTTCTAATTCCATCAATGCATGAATGCGTGCGTGGATAAGGCGTGCCCCAAGTTGACTAATCTCACTATCCCAGTAATTCAATTCGTTTACGTCCCCGCCGCGCTCGTTCAACTGTTTCAATAATGCATTACGCTGATTGAGTGCGCGGGTATATTCTGATAAAATCGCAGGATAATGAGGCAAAACTTGACTTAAAGCAAGATTGATAAAACGGCGGCGTTCCTCAGGAGATCCTTCAATAATTTGCAGCGATTGAGGTAAAAAGATCACTGCCTTGAATTTCCCCACCACTTCAGAAAGCTTTTGTTTTACACCATCATAAATCACTTCTTTGCGTAAACGACCATTACCGTTTCCATTGTCCTTTTCTTGGATAATCCGTACTTCTAAGCGGTGGCTATGTTGGTTAGATTCAAAATCAGCTACAATTCGTCCTACCGCGAGAGGATCACGGGAGGCAATAAAATGAATTAGTTGACGATCATTTTCAGCATGAAAAGATTCGAAAGCAGAAAGAAAATAAATCGCTTCAATGAGACTGGTTTTACCTTGCCCATTGTCGCCAGCAATTAACAACAAACCGTTTGGAACATCACTATCCAAACGGGCATAATTGCGGAAATTAGTCAAGGAGAGGTGCTTTAACCACATTAATTCGCTCGTTCCCCTCGCTTAGTCCGCAGCAGGTACTTTCGCAATTTCTTCGTCCTCAATCTTCCAAACTTTTTCCGCTCGGTCAATGAACAAAACCCCATTGAGATGATCGATCTCGTGTTGGAAAATGCGCGCCAACCATCCTTTCGCTTTGATGCGTATGGGTTTGCCATGACGGTTTTGGCCGCGTACCACGATCTCCACCGAACGGTTTACCTCTCCTGCAAATCCAGGAATGGAAAGGCAGCCTTCCACGCCTTTTACCATCTCCTCCGCAGAACGGGTGATTTCAGGATTGGCTACAATGTATAATTTTGGAGGAACGGTTTCATCATCTTCATCCCCAAACTCCACAACAATCAATCGTAAGGAAACAGCTACTTGGGGTGCAGCTAATCCAACACCTGGCTCGGCTCGCATCGTCTCAACCATATCGTCAATGAGTGTTTGGAAATCTTTTCCAAAATCACTCACTTTATGGGCTTTGCGGCGCAATATATCATTCGGATGGGTTATGATTTCTCGTACAGCCATATTCGCAACTCACTTTTCTAAACCAATAAGAATATCTTATTTTACCTTAATTTTATTCACCAGAAGGATGGAGAAGTTGTTAAAAAATTTCGAAATGTTTTCATTCCCAACCGTTGTAAAACCCTCCTCTCAATATGATCATGAAATATACTTTCCACTTTATTATTTTGTTTTATCTATGCCGCTCCTGTTTCCGATAAACAGAAAGCCAATCTGCCATGCGCTCCCGCTCGCGTTCGAATTCTTGTTCTTGTTTCTTGCGCAAGCGGGCTTCCATAAAGGCACTGATATCTTGATGTACTTGATCTGGATAGGCAACCCCATGGAAAACGAATTGGGTCTGCCCAACATTGATTGTCACACTACCATAGTTAAATATTAATTGGATTAATCCTTTGCGTTCATGCTCAACGCTTAATATCGAATCAAGCGAAGCAGTTTTCTTCTCTTCCTTTCCGAGTGGTTTCTTTTCAATATCAAGGATTTGCTCTGGCGTGATCCGATAAATATCATTGCTCCAATCTAAATAGTTATATCCCCACCAGAATAAATCTATTCCGAGTAAGAGCAAGATTATTCCACTCCAGATAATCCCATTGAAAAACCATTGTTCCTGTAAAACCTGATAGGCATATATTAAATATGCAGTGAAACCAAGAAGGATAAAGAAGCCAAGCATGGGTGCCCAGGTTTTGCGGATTAATACAAACCAATGTTTTCGGTAAGTGATTACACCATTTTGTTCATAACGCATTTTGAAAAATGTATCTAGGAAGTCACTGAAAGTAGGTGAAGATGGTTTTGGGGGTTCAACTGTAGATTTTAATGGCGGCGTTGGCTTTGTTGGAACCAAACCTTGTTCGTCCATTTTGAAGCGATTGGCCAAAGTTTCTTTCATCTTTAGTATTTCAAGCTCACGGTTACGGTTATAAGCCCTTTCGCGATGCCCACGTAAAAAGGCTTCAAAAATATCGGGATTAGCCATATTCCGCATCAGGATCGAGCCGGTGTAAGTGCGGACATCCACGCTCCCATAATGCAGCATCCTCCCCCAGGCACTCGATAATACATTCACCGCTAAAATCGCTGTCAATGGAGTCTCACGTCGGCTGGAATAGAAACCAATCACGTTTTCCAGCCAGATTACCCTCTGATTTGTCAATATATAATAATCATTTCCCCAATTTACTTGATTCCAGATTCCCCATACAACCCCGCCTCCCAGGAAAAGGGCTGCGCAGAATAACAAAATAAGTTGCCAGATTAATTTCGTGGATAATGCCCCGATTATAGCCAGCGGAATCCCGCTCAAACTCATAACAATGGGTGGGATTAATGATAAATAAAGGAATATTTCATGTTTCCGAGTGATGAGATAGATCACCTCATCTTTCCCTAAAAAATCAAACTCCGCTTTCCTTGCCAGTCTACGGCTTTCCGCTGTGATACTAAAATTCTTCCGTAGTTGGGGATACCTCTCGATCAGGGTGTAAAATTTTTCGCCATCTATGCTCAGTAGGATTCCATTATCTGCTGCAATAATCGTCGCAGATCGTGGCTGGTGAAATAAAAGCGCTTCTTCTCCAAAATAATCCCCTCGCATCAAGGTAGTGATATACCGTTGATCCTGACTTACCTGAAACCTCCCCTCAAATACAATATAAAAATAACCCCCAGGGCTACCCTCCTCAACGATTACCTGCCCTGCCACAACAGGTACTTTTTGAAAATAGCCTTCCGCTTCCGCTAATTGGTTTAGATCTAACCCTTGAAAAACGGGCAATTGTTTCAATAAAGCGAGTGGTTCATTCGGGGCATAGGTATTCATAGTTGGATTCTAGCACGTTTATTACTGACCCAGATTGTGTTGCAAGAAAAAAGCCAGAATAACCTTGTTTCTATACATCTCCAATCCATCCTCAAAAAAGGTAGTCAGTGATAGAATGGTTTGGGTTGATTCTCAAAAAATTACCGGGATCCTCGAATGAGGCAAAATGCAATTCACTCTCTTTGCCAAAAGAAATTCGTCAAACGATCCTAATTGACGAGGAGTAAAACATGACAATACACTTTGGAACAGATGGCTGGCGAGCTGTTATTTCCGATACGTTTACTTTCCACAATCTCCGCAACGTCGCTCAAGCAATTGCGGATGCGGTCGCATCCGATTCATGGACGAACGGTTATGAAAGTTCCGAGAAGATCGATAACCGAAAAATGGTCATTGGTTTTGACACCCGTTTTTTATCCGATCGCTACGCAACCGACGTAGCCCGAGTACTAGCCGCCAATGGTTATACCGTTTATTTAGCGCAATCCGATGCACCCACTCCAGCCATTTCCTACGCAGTACGCCATCTTGGCGCCGCTGCGGGTGTGATGATCACCGCCTCCCACAATGCCCCACGCTACAATGGGGTGAAACTTAAAGCCCATTATGGCGGTTCAGCCACGAGTGAGCAATGTCGCAAGGTTGAAATCTATCTCAACGACAACGAAGAACGCGCACGGGGACCAAATTTAATGGATTTCGACCAAGCTCGACAAGCCGGTTTAATCCAACGCTTCAACCCCATCCCAGCATACGGAGATCATCTACGCACCTTGATTGATTTCGATGCCATTGCGGAGAATCCTCAAAGAGTAGTCGTTGATTCCATGTACGGAAGCGGAAGAGGTGTTATTAAAGGTTTCCTGCAAGGAAGTGGATGCGAAGTACAAGAAATTCGTGGTGAAATGAATCCGGGTTTTGGCGGTATCCACCCCGAACCGATTCGGAAACACTTAGGAGCGCTTGCTGGTGCGATTAGCACCCACATGGGGAATTTTGGTTTGGCAACCGATGGCGATGCCGATCGTATCGGGGCTATGGATGAAGAAGGACATTTTATTGACCCCCATAAAATTATGGCACTGGCTTTGAAACATCTCGTGGAAAAACGTGGCTGGCGGGGACCAATTGTCCGCACGGTATCGACGACGCGTATGATTGATCGCTTGGCAGATAAATATAACCTGCCAGTTTATGAGACACCGGTTGGTTTCAATCATATCGCTGAATATATGTTAAAAGAAAAAGTATTGATTGGGGGAGAAGAATCAGGTGGAATGTCCATACAAGGTCATATCCCCGAGGGTGATGGAATCTTAATGGGTTTATTATTGATTGAAATCGTTGCCTCAGCTCAATCTTCCCTTGCAGAACTGGTTGAACGTTTGCTAAAAGAAGTAGGACCATCCCATTATCACCGTGTAGATTTACGGTTAAATCATCCTATCTCAAAAGAGCACATGACTAAGAAGTTACTAGAGAAAGCACCCAGCCACATCGGCGGTATTCAAGTGAGCGATATTCGTTCTATCGATGGGGTGAAATATATATTACAAGATGACTCCTGGTTGCTGATTCGACCCTCTGGTACAGAACCAGTGCTGCGGGTTTATGCCGAAGGGCGTTCACCCGAGATTATGGATGCCTTAATCGAATTTGGGGAAAATATTGCGAATAGCTCTTCATAGAAATAAAAGGGCTACACGGAAGGTTCTATATCAGATTAGAGTATTGAAATTCTCCAATAAATTGAAACGAAGCGCTTGATCTCCACTTTGAACATGTAGACCAGCGCTTCGTAGTATTGTCAATTTGGCAATGATATTTCCAAACCAAACACAGGCTGCGAGTACTTTTCGCTAATACCTTATCTTTGAATTGCCAGCGATTTTTAGAATGAGAAAATCTATTTCATAAAATTAGCCGGCTGTCCGCAATCGACGAGCGAAAAAGATTACCAGCAATAGCAAGACCGCCATACCAATCAATCCAGGAACACCCACTTCATCAGCAAAACCGGTGGTCGGCAATGCGGTAGTAGTTGTAGTAGGAATCAAGGTCTGTTGCGCCTGGGCAGCTTGGGTGAACAAGGCTGCCACTGTGGCAGTGCGGGGGTCTCCGGTTGGTACTAATGTATTGGTTGGGATGACCACAACTGGTGTATCGGTAGCTTCCACAACAACCACGGCGGTGTTGGTAGGTGAGGCTTGCGGGGTGGCAGTAAAGGATTTTGCGACATTTGTAGCGAGAATGCTGGCTGCCACTTCGGTGTTCTGTGCATTTACGGTTGCCACTTGATTCGCCTGAGCCTGACGTTGTCTTGGCACATAGTAGAGAGCGTAGGCGGCTAAACAAGCCACCACAACCAATGCAAAAAAGATCAATCCCAAAGCAATAATGATAAAGGTTCGATTGGAACGCCCTTCCGGTGGTGGTGCTGCATCCAAATCTTCATTTAGGTCTAAATCTTCAAAAGCCATGATCTTCTCCTCCTTTTGAGGGATAATTGATTTAAGTGTTCCTTGATTAAAGTATCACTTCTAGATTCTCTAAAGGGGTGATTACTTTCTCCCCATCATCTAATATTACTTCGCCAGCATTAACGGATAATCCATTCCCCAGAATGGTTTTGCCTGGATTGATCCGTTCCAATCGCCCAATTCTAGCAGTGTATGGAGAACGGCAAACCCTTACGGTCTGCCCAACACTGAGTTCTACTATCTCTCGGCTCGCTTCTGCGTTTTCCTCCTCAGGGATCACAATGATCGCCTCTGGCCGAATTCCTTTAATCCGCTCCCATTCCCAAGCGTTTACTGAAATAAACTTTCTTTCATTTTCACTCAATATTCGGTACGCAAGGCTATTCATTGGAATGGGACCAAAACCGTCTAACACTAAAATTGGATAGGGCATTTCTTTAGCTAGGTCAAGCAGCTGTGCCTCGATACCGCCCAATATTAAACCACGCACGGCTAACTCCACGGCCGATTTCAAGGTTTGGGGGTTAGAAACCCATCCTCCAACGAGGATCGCCTCTTGTAAATCCATCGTCAAATGCTCAACCGTTAATTCCTGCTCGGCAGCATGATATGGGTTCATTAAGACACCATTAGCCGCTTTTCCATTCCCCCAAATGCCTTGCAACAATGCAGCGCAAGTTTCTAAAATCACCCCTCTTCCGGCAATTAAATCTACAACAGTTGCCTCAAAACCGGCTTTTAATTCCATACCGGGCGTTTCCACTTTCAATAATAATTGGCCCTCCCCAGCTAAAACAACTTGCCCTTTCTGGGGGGATCGAACAACCCTTTTCGCCCACCCAAACGGTCCGGCTAAAATGTCTTTTTCATCTACATTCTGTCCCGCTTTTACTTGTAACAATTCATCCGCCTTTTTGGCAGGTAATCCTAATCCACGGGCGTAATCTAACCATACATATCGCGGAGGATTTTCGCAAACCGCAAGGATTTCATCCGCGGAAACCCTTTGCCCTTTACGCACTAAAACGTTGCCATTTTGAGGCAAGAAGCGCTCGCGGCGAATGGTTACAAGGGTTTGAAAGTGGGTAACTTGAACATTCATCATCGTCTCTAAATCAGTGCAAGATTGATGCCATTATCGTTTTTCTAAAGCCAACATCCAGCGCTTATGGAGTTCACGCCTTTTTTCCCTGTCTTGAGGTAATCGAAGCGGTCGTCCACGCGCATCGATGATGACACCTAAAGCGCTTCCATTCAAACGGACTTTTCCCCCAACCCCTTCTCCCCCCATGCCGATATCGAACTTATGTAATGGTTGCAGCTGCATTTGCATAGATTGTCCAATTGGTAATGGCAGGCAAATAAATTGGCCATAACGGACATCCAGCTTTTGCTCTCTGCCATCCTCATAATTAATTTTCGCTTTCAAGATGACTGTGCCAGCCTTGGCACGTCCAACCGGTGCGATAACCGACGCCAAATTTAATAACGTGCCAAAATCCATTGCTTGAATCGCCAAGACTGGATTAACCGCTGCAGCTGCACCTAATACTTTGACCAAATGATGTTGATCTAAAATTAATGTCGTGATGCGGGTAGGTTGCAGCCCATTTAATATTGTCATGGCGCTGCGCGCGAGATGAGAAGAATTGGTGAGCACCGAACCAGAAATGATAATCGGCTCAACGGCTGGGAGACATTCGCTTTCACCAATATGAGTTATGGAATGTAAACTTTGTAAAAACTGCTGGATGCTATGCTGCAATGCGACTGTACTATAAGCATATTCAAAATCTAATTCAGCCTCTGTCAGCGGAAGGCTAGCGGGATAAATCCGGCGGGTTTGAATCAAATTTTTAATCTCTGGCACTGAAAAATCAAACATCAGCCATTTTTGGATATCGTCAATGAAATCGGCATCAAATTGATGTTGATTTGGATTTCCTAATCCGTATTGCGGAAATGCTGCAACTTGAGTTTCCCCACCAAAACCAGCTGCCAAACATATCCCCGATACCCCAATATCTGCCCCTAGAACTCCTTTATGGCTATCATACACTTTACTCAACAAACGAATGACCCTCTCCCAACCAAAAGACGCAGGGATGGTAGCCCCTTTTGTCCATTCTATTAAATTGGAAAATCCGGGCAGTTTGCCTTGTTGAATCGTACGGAAGGCATCCATCAATTCTACACGAGCCGGTTGCATTTGCTCCGTGTCTAAGGCTGGGCGGATGTTCGGGGCAAAACGGATTGTCTGTCCAATAACGGGAATTTGCTTGATCTTTTCGTGTAACTTCGTATTTCCCATAAATAATATTAGCGGACGCTGATCGTCAGGCAAAAGAAAGCTCGCCAATCCAATCGTCTCCAGCATTTTCAAAACCGAGCTTTCTGCTCCTTGATCCGTTCCACCGGCAACTAAAATTAAATCTGGCCGTAATTGAACGATAGAATTTAGACGCTCTTCAGCAGATAAGTGATCATTTAAACCAAATTTCTTCTGAATGACAGAAGGAATCGAATTGGCTAAGCGAACCGCGCTTTCCACAGAAACATCTTCCAACAATCCAGCCACGATAATATTCAACGGTGTACTTGCAGAAACCGTCGCAGCAACAAGGTCAACCCCACTTCCATCTACTTGCTCGGGAATAATGATTTGCGCATCATCTCCCAGTAATATCCTGCCAGTAATTGTTTGTAAATTTTCAATGGCTTGGTTTATTCCTTCTCGAATGTCATTAAAAGGCGCGTTGATGGTAGTCGGCGCAATCCCGCTACCCAGATAACGATAACGGGCATCTACGACATCAAAGAGAGATACGCGGGTATTAACCGTTCCAACATCGATGGCTAACAAAGATTCCGATTTGACGAGGGATAAGCTCATAGTTAAATCCCCCTCAACAAATTGAGGATAAAAAGAATGATAAAGCGCACTCTGTCCAATAAAGCGACATAGCCAGCCCGGAGAACTCCCGAGAATATCCAACCTAAAGCAACAGCGATAAACAATTGTCCAATCCAGCTGAACATTTCAATCCAAATTCCTCGCCGGGCTTTTCCTTCCGAGGAAGAGCGCGCGCCAAAATGAAAATGGGCTAAAGTAGTAATGGTTCCAATCAAGATAATCCCCCCTTCAACGATGCCAACTAGCGGATTGACGCCGCTAGGTTTCATCGCTTGTAGATCAAATTGATTAATGCTGGCAAGGACTTGGGGGAACAAAGTCCCTTTGATCGCCCCGCCGACAACGGTCGCAGCGCCAACCCCTGCCATTAAAGCTAAACTCGGATTACCGATAAATGACCAACGCTGGGATAATTTAAAGAGCAGCAACAAACTTAATAATAAAGGAACGATGATTTTGATCACACCTTGGGTCGGATCCTGGAGAACCGGCTGAATGAGCTTGGGATACAGAATACTCTGTATCACACTTAAACATCCAAAACCAGCTGTAACACCGATGAATAGAGCAATCGTGATGCGGTAAAGGAAATGATCACCGAAAATATAGCTGAAAATGATCAGGGTTAGAATTGCACTGACAAAAGTCATCACAAAATTAATCCAATCCGTGGGCAGATTCATCTTCCCTCCCTTTTCTCTGAACTGGATTGCCGAAGTTTTCCAAATGTATTGATCAAAACCCCCAATAAAATCGCAATAATGCTCACCGAAACAACCAATCCATAAGCATCCCAAAACATTATGGCGAAACCATTTCTGCCAGCTTGCGCCTCGTAGGTTGCACCTCCGTTAATTCCTGCCACAAGCCCCCCTATTTGAGGTGAAGGAGCTGCATAATAGGCTTGAATCACTGGCTCAACCTGCGCACTGACCAAATAAACGATTTGGTTTGCTGGTATTTTTCCGTTGAGCTGCTCTATCCAAGTGCGGGATTGGCTGGCATTTTCAGTTATCACCACGATTAAGGAAAAATCGCCAATTTGGCGGATATTCTTCAATTCATTCGATTCCCAGATATTTTGTCCATAGGTTGACCCTGGTAATGTATTGCGGGGTGATTGAATGAATTGTTGTATACCAGCCGTTGAGCCAGGTAGATAACCCAAATTAACCCAATCGGTTTGACTTTGATACTGATGATCGCCTACTGTATTAACTTGCTGGATTAACCGTTCGCCTTGTAAAACCCCTAGTGGATTAGTTGATATTAACACCAAATAGGCGCCTTTAACCATCAATTGATCGATTAATCCAAACCCGACCGACTGCATTTCCGCGAAATCACCAGCTTCATAATCAATGATCAATAAAACCGGCGAACGGGGAGAAACTCTGGAAAGTGCTTGCATTGCGTCGAATACCCCAACATTCACCGTTGCTGGTTTCCCAGGAAAAGGGTTAAAGAGGAGACCATAAATGCTAGCCGCTAAAAGGAACAAAAAAATGATTATCCGTAACCATGGAGAAGATTTTTCTGCTCTATCTTTTTTAATTGTTTTTGATATTCCTTCTTCTTCAATAAGTTGTTGAAATAATTCCGCCTGTTTCTTTTGTTTTTCGGTAATAAGAAGGTTAGCAACAAAGTCTACCTCTTTTTTCTCTTCTGCAATGAATGGTTCAACCGGCAAAATATCCGTTAATCCAGCCAGTGGTCCGGCTACTTCTATTCTTTTCCCCCCAGCTGGCATCGCTTCCAGCGGGGCTGAGGTCGTCTCTGGCTCAGCTGGAATCATCGGCGTGATTTCCGACTTAATGGTACTGGGTTCAAATTGCTTATCCTCAGATGGAGGTTCCTGAACAACTTCTTCTTTCTTTGTCTCTAAACTCGACAGCCCTATATCTAATAAATTTTCATCAATCTCGACAAATGGAGGAACGACGCCACCGAAATAATTTGCTTCTTCTTTCTCAAGCTCACCCTCCCATTCTAATCCGGGCATCTCACGCAGCCAATCCGGTAACCCCGTTTCCAGATTCTGATCCGCTACCGCGGAGGTGCTTTTTACTTCCGTATTCGCTTTTGTTGTCGGTTGGATCGGTTCTGATTCAAGCGGTTCTTCTTCAGGTCTGACTGCATTTTCCCCTTCTAAATCCTCGGTTGAAAAAGCCTTTGAATCTGTTGAAGGTTGACTGTCCGTTTGGGTATCAACCCATTTCAGCCACTCGGGGATATCGTCTGCTTCTTCGATAACATCCTGTCCCTCCCCTTCCTCTGTCTCATCCAATTTCATTTCACGCAAATCTTTCAGCCATTCCGGGACTTCCGGTTGTGGTTCCTCTCCGATTGGCATTTCAGTCGATAAAGTATCCCCTTCTGTTTTTTCACTTCCCTCACCAAGTGGAATCAAACGAGCATGGCAGAATTCACATTCTTCCGCATTAGGTTGGTTAGGCTGTCCGCAAAATGGACAGATTTTCATCTCCATGTTCATCCTCCATAAGGCCGATCCGCACCTAAAATCAACCGTAAACCAGTTGCGATACTCCCTAGGGCAACTCCAATCAAAATCCCACGCATCGCACCGTTACTAATAAGGTGTAGCAATGATTTCACCACACTATTTCCTGCGGATAAAAATGGGATTTCTTGACCAAGGAATGGTGCAGAAATAAGCAACCCTACCAAAACAGAGATCAAAAAAACAGCACTGAAGAAATCTTTGCGTCGGTTTATTATCTTCGT
>DAOTVW010000078.1:0-15945 GCA_034436035.1 Anaerolineales bacterium | reverse complement strand
TGAGATCATCTCGCATGCGGTAATTGCACTTGGACCAGTCGCCCCCATCCCGACGCGCGCCCGCTCGGCGGAGCATTATCTCATTGGTAAAACCTTCGATGAACAGATTGTGCAACAAGCTGCGCTTCTCGCCCAAGCAGAATCGCATCCGCGCAGTAATATCTTGCGTGCTTCTGCGCAATACCGTAAATCGGTGATTCCCGTTTTGGTGAGACGGGCATTGCAAACAGCGTGGGAAAGAGCCCACCAAACGAGTTACATTAATAATTAACCGAAAGGAGATCCTGCATGACCCTACAAAGCAATTACACCCAAATTGGCGCCCCGCTTTTTCGTAAATTATCTGATGATCAGGTGGAACAACTTCACCATGCCAGTTTAGAGATTTTGGAGCGCACCGGTGTGCGTTTATTCGAACCGAGAGCAATTGAGTTACTGAAGAAAAAAGGATTATCGGTTGAAGAAGGCAACCGCGTGCGCATCCCGCCAGGGCTGGTTGAATGGGCTTTATCAGTCGCTCCCAAGCGCACCACATTGTATGATCGCCATGGCAAACGGGTGATGCCACTCGAACGGTATAACACCTTTTTCGGCATCGGCTCGGATTGCCCAAATGTCATCGATATACGCACAGGAGTACGCCGTCCTGGGACTTTGCAAGATATTGTGGAAGCAATCACCGTTTGTGATGCCTTACCAAATATCGATTTCTTGATGTCTTTTTGCATTGCCCATGATTTGCCGCCGGAAATCTATGACCGTTATCAGATGAAAGCCATGTTGGAAAACAGCACAAAGCCGATCCTGTTCGTCACACTAGAGCTTTCCGGTTGGATTGACGCGATTAAAATGGCAGAAGCCGTGGTGGGTGGCACAGAGGAGCTCAAACGCCGTCCTATTTGCGCCGGTTATATTAATGTCAGCAGTCCCCTGCGCCATAATCAAGAAGCCTTACAAAAACTGCTTTACAGCGCCGAAAAGGGGTTGCCCACCACCTATACGCCGGTGGTGTTGCGCGGCGCCTCCGGTCCGGTGACTGCTGCTGGAGCTATTGCCCTAGCAAACGCTGGTGAATTGGCTGGACTGGTCATTGCCCAAATCCAGCATGAAGGCGCCCCAATTATTCTCACCGGCGGAGTCAATGATATGCTGGATATGCGTTCAACGATCGATAGTTATGGCGATCCAACGAATCGGGTGATGCTGGTCGAACTTGCTCATCGTTACGGCCTACCGATATTTGGCTTAACCGGCTGTAGTGATTCAAAACAGCCTGATGAACAAGCTGCTGCCGAAGCCGCTTTTTCCATTTTGTTAGAAACCTTAGCAGGGGCACAGTTGGCACATGATGTTGGCTATCTCGATAGTGGGATGACCAATTCCATCGAACAGGTGGTCATCTGTGATGAATTAATTGCTTACACCAAACATTTTATGAAGGGTTTGGAAATTAATTCGGAAACTTTAGCGCTGGATTTAATCGACCAGATTGGGCCGGATGGAGATTTCCTTGGTTCAGGACATACTCGAAAACATTACAAAGAGGATTGGTACCCCGCCCTATTCGATCGCCACAATTATGAAGCATGGGAAAAAGCAGGGGCAAAAACGCTGCGCCAGCGCGCCCGTGACAAAGCTTTGGATATTTTAGAAAATCATAAACCCGAACCATTGCCTGAGGACGTGGTCAAGGAACTGAACCAGATCATTGAGGAAGCTAAAGTGGCTTGACGGGGAATACGAAAACATTTCCATAATAAATTTTGGCGGTGTGGTATTTGAGCTCATTTTTGAGCATGCCCCGTCTTTGGGCTTTCGCTCACTTTTGCGATATAATATAAGTCCTAGTGAAAGTGAGGTGTTTATGACCGAGAAAAACACATCCCATGAAATGCCCTTTGAAAAATGCATTCCCCCCGAAGCGCGTGAACATTTACGCGCAGCCCGTAAAGAAGTTCGCCAGGGGTTCGAAGCACTCTTCCCGCCGGAATTTATTGAGCACCGTCGTAAGGCTCGCAAAGAAGTCTTACTCGCCTGGCGGAGTATGATTGATCACGCCATTCAACGAATGGAAAATGCTGATCATTAATTAGGTTATCAGTGACCAGAGGAGGGCAAACAACCCTCCTCCCACAAATATCCATCCCCAAATCACCCAACCATTACTTAATAAGAGCACCCCGCCTAGTAATAGAGTGGCAAAGATCACTACTCGATATAAGCGACGAATCGCGCCTTCCAATCGCCTCATTTGCTCCTCAGATTGAGATGTCTGGATATTAATCTCGCCACGCTCCAATAAATCAAAAACACGGTTCACCTGACCCGGTAATGCAACCATCACCCGCGCCAGATTACCTAACTCATCCAACCATACTCGCCAATTACTCGCAGCTTCGGTTGTAATCAATTTTTGTGCATAAGGTTGTAATTGCTCCCAAACATTAAAATTGGGGTCTAATCCCGTGCACATACCCGATAAGATAGCCACCGTCCGTCCTAATAAAAGCAAGTTATGGGGCAATTGAAATGGCATTTCATACATGAGTTCCCGAAATTGGCGGGCAAACTGATGCATCTCCGTATGGCTGATCTTGCTTAATTCACCCATAGACATGCCCCAAAAACGGTCAAAGAGCTGGGTTTCCGCCTCTTCGATCAATTTTAAATCCGCCCCGGGCAGAAGCACCCCCATCATCTGAAACGCTTTTACCGTTCGTTTCGCATCCCGCGTCCCAACCGCAATCAGTAATTCGCGCAAACCATTTCGTAAATTACCTGGGACTGTCCCAACCATTCCAAAATCCACAAAAGTCAGCTGCCAGCGAAGGTCTGTTTCATTCGTCAATGGCGTGACGAATAAGTTGCCTGGATGCGGGTCAGCGTGAAAAAACCCATCCTCGAAAATTTGCTTGAGATAAGTGGCGAGCAATTCCTGCGCCACTTCTGACCGCTCTATTCCGGCCGCACTGATTGCATCATAGTCCGTGATTTTGATAGCAAAGACATCTTCCAAGGTTAAGACACGTTTTTTCGTCAATTCCCATACCACACGCGGCACATGGACGCGTGGGTTTTCCAGAAAATTTTGCCCAAATTTTTCGGCATTTTGCCCCTCAGAAATATAATCAATTTCCTGCCTGATCGTTTCGGAAAATTCTTCGATTAGAGCCGGAATATTGACACGCTTGCGGATTGGCTCATAGCGTTGCAGCCAACCACCAACGCGCCGCAATGCAGTTAGGTCAACTTCAATCAATTGTTCAATGTATGGTCGCTGAATTTTCACCACGACACGGCGGAACGGTTCGTTTTCACCCACTTCATTATGTAAACAAGCACGATGAACCTGGCCGAGAGATGCAGCTGCCATCGGAACTGGATCAAATTGAGCAAATTTTTCCTCTAACGATGCCCCCAATTCCATTTCTGCGAGCTGCTTGATCGCTGCAAAATCTTCCGCCGGAACCTCATCTTGTAAGCCGGCAAGCTCATCCGTGATTTCAGGGGGTAAAACATCCAAACGGGAGGATAGAAATTGTCCCACTTTTATCATCACGCCACCAAGCTGTACCGCCAGGAGTCGGAATTCTGCAGCAGCATTTTGCAAACGTCGAGCACGATTGCGGCGGCTTAACCAACGCAATCCCAGGTGCGGTAATAACCATTCCCAAAAGACAAATAAAACCAATTGGCGTGAAAAGAACGCCATGATCCGTCGGTAACGAGCCTGTAAACGGGATTTATCCATCTCAAAACATCTTTCACATATTTATATGAGGGAATATTCTGCCGTACAATCAATCCAGGCTTTGCTGAGTTAGACGCGTCCTAGCCACCAGATTACCAAATAATATCCCAACACTCCCGCCCACAACCAGGAATCGATGCGATCAAACACCCCACCATGGCCTGGTAAAATATTCGAAGAATCTTTAACCCCTACCTGGCGTTTAATCATGCTCTCCCCGAGGTCTCCCAAAGGTGTAAGAGCAGAAAGGATAAAGCCTAAGACTGCTCCTTTCCAAGGGGCGATTAACGTATAAGGACCAGCCCCCACCATCCATAAAACTGCAAGCGCCCAACCTGCCAAAACTCCGGTTATAACGCCCCCCCAATATCCTTCCCAAGTCTTCTTCGGGCTTAAGCGTGGGCTTAGGTGGTGTTTTCCAAAGCGACTCCCCACCGCAAAAGCTCCGCTATCGGCAAGCCAGACAATTGGTAACGCCAGCAATATCCACCACATCCCTTCTGGCAGCTGCCGCAATGATACAAGATATCCTCCAATCCAACCACAATAAATCATCCCCATTATAGAAATCGCGAAATCGCTGGCAGCCAGATCGCGTCCGCGCTCATAATCAATCAAATGATAGGTCATGCTGGCTAAGATGACCAGACTGACCGCCCAAGCCGAAGCATCCATCCCGCCAGCGTAACGTGTTAGCACAATCAAAGCCGCGCCGATTGGCATCCCCCAAACAGAGGGCTGCCAGTCATTGCGGTTAAACATGCTTCCCACTTCCCAGGCAGCCACACCCGCCAAAAGAGCCACAGTAATCGCAAACGCCCAGCCCCCTTGATGGATAACCCACATACCAATAGGTAACAGGACAATGACCACCAGTATGCGGCTAGCCAGCATGGGAAGGAGTTCCTTTGTCTTTTGGAGTTACACCCCCAAAGCGTCGTTCCCTACGGCTATATTCAAACAAAGCTTTCCTTAACTCTTCTTTATCAAAATCTGGCCAGTAGGTGGGTGTGAAATACCACTCGGAATAAGCCCCCTGCCAAATTAAAAAATTACTTCCGCGCAGCTCACCGGAGGTGCGGATAATTAAATCTGGATCCGGGACACCAGCAGTAAAAAGGTATTGGCTGATTAATTGGTCAGTCACTTCTTCTGGCTTTACTCCGTCTTGGATCATCCGCTGAACTGCACACACAATTTCATCCCGCCCGCCATAATTAAAAGCGACATTTAAAATCAAGCGGTTGTTGTTGCGGGTATATTCCACTGCGGAGAGAACTTTTTTGCGCAGAGCCGGTTTTAAACGGTCAAGACGGCCAATATGGCGTAATTGAACTCCTTGATCATACAACTGCTGCAATTCGCGGTCAATCACATTTTCAAGGATACCCATCAAACCCTGTACTTCTTCCACTGGGCGACCCCAATTTTCGGTGGAAAAGGCATACAGGGTGAGATATTGAATCCCAAATTCGATGCAAGCTTCTATGATACGTCGTAAATTTTCCGTTCCAGCGCGGTGGCCAGCCATGCGGGGTAAACCACGCGCCAAAGCCCATCGTCCGTTGCCATCCATGATGATAGCAACATGGACGGGAATCCTTTCGGGTAAAGTTGCAGGGTCAGTTTGGTCCATGTTATTTTCGTTCCTGGTTATACTTCCAGGATTTCTTTTTCCTTTTTCTCACCAATTTTATTGATTTCTTCAATATAACGGTCGGTCAGTTTTTGAAGTTCTGCTTCCCCTTTTTCTTGTTCATCCTCAGAGATCAATTTTTCCTGCAGAAAATCACGTAAGTCGCGGATGCTATCGCGGCGCACATTGCGAATCGCAACCCGTGCTTCTTCCAGCCGATTATGAACTACCTTAACCAATTCGCGGCGTCTTTCTTCGGTCAGTGGGGGAAGGTTAAGGCGAATGGACTTACCATCATTATTCGGAGTTAAACCCAGGTCGGAGGCTAAGATAGCTCGTTCGATGGCTTTCATAGAAGAGCTATCAAACGGCCGAATCAGTAACGTGCGCGGTTCGGGCACACTGATTGTAGCCAATTGGACAAGCGGAGTATTAGTTCCGTAATATTCGACCTGTAAGCGCTCAATGAGCGCCGGGCTTGCCCTACCCGTACGGATTCCGGCCAGGTCTTCTTCCAGGGATTGGACTGCACCTTTCATGCGTGATTCTGCTTCTTTATAGACATCGTTTAACATATTATTTTCCTCCGGTTGGTAATAGGTATCATTTAATCAAAATACTAACCGGTTTAAATTTATGTTATTTATTATCACATAAAAATTGTTATTTTCCGCCTCGTTATTAAGTTTCTTTAAAAAGTCTTTTTTTGCTGGGGAAAGTAACTTAGGAGAAAATTCTATATCACTTGTTAATCTCAATATGGGAAAAGGCACATAGCTATGCCCCCCTACCCATAATTCTTTTATGTTCGTCCATAAAATCATTTTTAATAAACCATCCTTGATATCATTGATTGAAGGCAAAGATTTCATATGGCTATGTTTTGATTCTATTAAGTAAGCTTTATCATCTTGTGTATAAAACTCATCACAAGTAAAAAAATAAAATCCTCCCAGATAATTTCTTATGGTTATCTTTACTTTTCTATCGGCAATCTTTTCTTTCGGTTGCATCGTTAGACTTTCACGTTTTTGAGCTTGTTGAGCTAATTTACGAGATAAATCCATAAAATGCTCTTTTCCTCTTATCAGTTCACTAATCCTATAATTGATTTCTTCTTTTGAATGCAGTTCAATATTAAGCTTTTGACTTATCTTATCATAAGATTCTAGCGCTTTTTCGGCAACTCCCTCGATTCGATCAATTTGTTCAAGGTTCCAATGCAATGCGTCTGACTGATAAGAAATTAAATTTTCTATTTGCGGAAGAATATGTTTTACATCATATCGTTGTGAGGTAATTTTATTTGGGGATTTTGGGTGTTTACTTGCATCAGAATAATAAGTAATAATAGTGAAAACCCCTAATAAGCTCATGAGAGAAATAGTATCCCATTGTAGAAAATCTCTATCCCCAGTTTTCCCTTCATCCTTGAGGAAAGGAATGATAGTTATTTTCTTACCCGGAAAACTTAAAGTATCATAAACCCGTGCATATGGATAAGAACGTGTTCTTTTTGGCGATACCCAACGGCTTATCGCGAATTGAATATTTGGAAAAAATTGCAAGATAAAAGAACCTTGTTGTCGGATTGCACCTTCAAATAATTCGATAGGGAATTTTTTGAGGGTACGACACAATGTTGGGGTATATTTTATTCCCTTGATATCTGCAAATAGCTCCAACTTAATCCCCTTCTCTAACGATGGTTTCAAACGTATCGTCTTGATTATTCAAGGTTAGTTGCCCATCAAAACCTACTTTTTTCTTTATTATCGGAATTAGAGTCTTTTTTATTTCAAATCCAACACTATTTCTACCTAAATAGCGAGCAACTTTCATTGTTGTTCCACTACCTACAAATGGATCTAGAATTGTTTCTCCTATATATGAAAATAATTTTATAATCCTATATGGCAATTCTTCAGGAAATGCAGCAATATCTTTTTCAAGTTCCGAACCTGGTAACACATTAACCATTTCCCATAACGTCATATACCACTTATTATCCGAAAATTCTTTGATATCTACTTTCGACTTTTCCCGAATTTCTTTGGAAATAGATTGGTAATCAAATTTCCCTTTTTGGAAAATTAATATACTTTCTAACAAATTATCGGGATAGAAATACATTGGGTAAGGGTTTTGTAATAAGACACCACTTCTCCTGCTAATTCTTAAGTATCCGTCTGGTTTTTTCCAAATAATCCGATCCCGATAACGAAATCCTGCATCCATAAATATTTTCGTTGCATCAGCTACAATTGGAAACTTCTCACCATCTACCAGCATATCATCAATATTTAATACAGCAATTCTCCCTTTTTGAAGCACTCGAAAGATTTCATGCGCTACCCGGTCTAACATTTTTAGATAATGATCATAACTTTGATAAAGATGTTTATAATCAAAAGGAGCATTAAAATAAGGAGGTGATGTAACCATTAATTGGATACTTTCATTGGGTAACTCTCCCATGTTCTCACAATTTCCGATAATTAATTTATGATTAGTTGGCATTTTTATCCTTGAATAGCTTCAAAATCCCTGATTTATTCAAATGCAAATCAAGGGATGTGTATGGTTGAAATAATAATACATAAATTACTTTTTAGTAAAGCTAATTAATCCGTCACCAATGTACCTACTGCCTCCCCATGAATGGCTTTGCGTAACACATCTTCTTGCCACAGGTTCAGCACCAGAATTGGTAAATGATTATCCATACAAAGAGAAATGGCTGTGCTATCCATGACCTCTAAGCGGCGGTTGATGGTTTCCATATAAGTCAAATGCTCAAAACGTACTGCCTTGGGGTTTTTTATGGGGTCTGAATCATAAACGCCATCCACTTTTGTCGCCTTAATGAGGACATCCGCACCAATTTCCATCGCTCGTAAGGCAGCAGCTGTGTCAGTAGAAAAATATGGGTTGCCTGTTCCGCCACCCAGGATAACCACCCTCCCTTTTTCCAAGTGACGGATTGCCCTCCGCCGAATATATGGCTCCGCAACCGCGTGCATCTCTACTGCGGATTGAACGCGTGTAACCATCCCACGTCGCTCCATCGCGTCCATGAGCGCTAAGGCATTCATCACTGTCGCTAGCATCCCCATATAATCCGCAGTTGCGCGGTCCATCCCGCGGTCGAGCCCAATCCTCCCCCGCCATAGATTTCCAGCGCCGATTACAATAGCGACACTTACCCCCTCTTCGCGCACTTCTTGAACCCGGTCGGCAATTTCTTCTGCCCGGGCCGGGTCAATTCCAAAACCTTGTTCACCCGCTAAAGCTTCACCACTTAATTTTAACAATATTCGACGATAGATAATCTCGGTAGACATTTTTAATCCTCCATCATTTCTTAACCATTGCTTCTGTCAGATAGTGCCGCATATTTTCAAAACTCAAAGATTTCTAAAAGTGAGAACCATTACAACCATCATCCTAAAAAAAGAGCCAACCGAAAGGTTGGCTCAAAACCATTAATCCGATGTACTTTCGCCCCGTTCCCAGCGCACAAAGCGACGGATGACGATATTTTCACCCGTTGAGGCAATGTTTTGTAACAGCAGCTGCTCAATCGTGAGATTCTCATCGCGGATGTACGGTTGGCGCAGTAAAACCACTTCGTCTTTAAATTTTTCGATACGTCCCTCGACAATTTTATCCACCACTGCTTCGGGTTTTCCCTCTTCTAGCGCGCGCGTACGAGCAATGTTTCGCTCGTGTTCTAATTCGCTTTCTGGGATATCGCTTTCGCGAATATAGCGTGGTGCCGCTGCAGCAATCTGAAGCGCCACTTCATGAGCAAAGGCACGGAATTTTTCCGAACGGGCGACAAAGTCTGTTTCACAATTGACTTCCACCATCACACCAATTCGTCCATCACCATGCGTATAAAGTTCTAAAACGCCCTCGGATGCTTGTCGATCGGCGCGTTTCGCTGCGGTAGCCAAACCTTTTTCGCGCAATAAATCGACCGCTTTTTTAAAATCACCATCCGCTTGTTCGAGTGCCTTGCGGCATTCCAAGATTCCAACTCCGGTTGCTTCCCGTAACTCTTTTATTTGTTCTGTCGTAATAGCCATAGTTAATTTTCATCCTCTTCTTCAATTTCCTCATCATCCAGCGCAGCTTTCTTGGCTGGAATATCTTCTTCCTCTTCGCCCCAGTCGATATCAAAAACCTCTTCGTCATCTAAGCCAAATGCTTCTTCATCTACTAACAGTTTGGCTTTTCCGCCTAATTTCGCCAATGTCGATTCACCTAACAGGTCTTCATCAGAGAGTTCAACCTCTTCTTCCGTGACCTCTTCTCGGGCTAGCTGTTCTTCGGGGATTTCTTTGCGGAGCGCCTTTCCTTCAAGGACCGCATCAGCAATTTTTGACACCAACAACTTTATCGCTCGAATTGCATCATCATTAGATGGGATGACATAATCAACATGAGTAGGATCACAATTGGTGTCTACCAGGGCGACCACAGGGATGTTTAGCAGGTTGGCTTCATGGATCGCGGTTGCTTCACGGTTTACATCAACCACAAACAGCGCTTCGGGCAGACGAACCATCTGGCGTACACCACCCAGTAAAATTTCCAGCTTTTCAATCTCACGGGTGAGGATCATCGCCTCTTTCTTGGTCAGACGATCAAATTCCCCTTTATCGCGCATCCGCTCTAATTTCTCCAGTTCGTTGATACGCTGGCGAATAGTACGCCAGTTCGTGAGCATTCCACCCAACCAGCGCACGGTCACGTACGGCATGCCACAGCGGATTGCCTCTGCCTGGACGGTCTCTTGAGCCTGGCGTTTCGTGCCGACAAATAATACCGTTCCGCCATTTGCCACAATATCCCGAATTAAATTATAGGATTGTTGCACTGCTTTGGAAGTCTTTTGCAGATCAATAATATGGATGCCATTCCGCTCTGTAAAGATATAGGGCTTCATAGCCGGATGCCATTTCTGGGTGCGATGCCCAAAATGGACACCACTTTCCAGCAAGGCTTTCATGGAAATAACAGACATAATTTAACTCCTTTTTGCGTTATTCCTCCGTCTTCGTCAACCCTGTTCGCCACCGTAGTATCCCGTTGCGGGAGAAACCCCACATACGGCACGCACGAGCAGGTCAGAAAACGTGAGTGATTAAATTACTGCCGCTTTTGCGGAAGCGAACTGAGTATATCACAACCTTTCTCGATTATCCAGTGCTTTCGCTAAAAGTTACAGTATTAAAAGTACATTGTCCTTGCTCAACAGGACTTTCCTAAAATTATGTTATCATTAATTTAAACCATTGATCCACCATAGCCCCACACTCGCTTTAAAAAGGAGAGAGAACATGACACAAAAATTTGAATTCACTCGTAATTATTCTGACTTAAGTACCGATCAAGGGTTTCAATTTGAATTTTACTGCGACCGGTGTGGGTCGGGATATCGAACCCGTTTTCAAGCCAATGCCCTCGGCACCGTTTCGAGTGCGCTAGATGCTGCTAGTGGTCTTTTTGGGGGATTCCTAGGACGAGCCGCCGACCTCGGAGAGCGCGCTCGCTCCGCAACCTGGCAAAAAGCCCATGATGACGCTTTCATCAAAGCTGTCGAAGAACTGAAACCAGACTTTATCCAATGTCCGCGTTGCAGTTCATGGGTGTGTCGAAAGAGCTGTTGGAATGATAAAAAGGGATTATGCAAGAATTGCGCCCCTGATTTAGGGGTGGAGATGGCAGCTGCACAAGCAAGCCGCACTGTCGAAGAAATTTGGGCTCATTCCCAAATGGCGGAAGAGGACCGCTCCATGCTCAAAGAAAAAAGCTGGCGAGCAGGGGTGCGCGCAACCTGTCCAAACTGCAACGCACCGTTGCCTGCGAATGTAAAGTTCTGTCCCGAATGCGGAGCAAAAATCTCACCCGAATTGCATTGCACCGAGTGTGGGGCAAAATTGCTGCCCGGTGCAAAGTTTTGTCCAGAATGCGGGGCAAAAGTACAAAGGGGATAATTCTGCCACCCATGATAAATTGAATTAGCAAGTTCTTGTTCAGATTAAATGATACGAATGGATAATTTATCGGCGTACCTTGGTCATTTGCCCCTTGGAGGAATACGGACATTCGAACGGATTGGTTCAACCATGGACGAAGCAGCTGCCTGGCTGCAGAACGACGCTCCTGATCTTGCTTTAGTCTTTGCCAATGAGCAAACGCAAGGTAGAGGACGACTGGGCAGAAAATGGTTTACCCCGCCTAATTCTGCACTCGCATTTAGCCTGATCCTCCGCCCTCAATCTGGCGGGCTAATCTCCCCTTGGATGCTTTATTCGGGATTAGCAGCGGTGAGCGTTTGTGAAGCATTGGAACAACATTTTGATTTGAAACCTCAAATCAAATGGCCAAACGACATTCTGTTAAACGAGAAAAAAACAGGCGGTATCCTCATCGAAGCACATTGGCAAGGCGATAATTTGATTGGGGTTATCATAGGGGTTGGCATTAATATTGCACCCTCCTCTGTACCTCCTATATCAGCCGTGCTCTTCCCAGCAACCTGTGTGGAGGAATGCCTGCCATCATCGAAACGACGATCACAACAACCTATCGACCGCTATCAATTATTGGCATGGATTTTAGAACGTTTTCTTTTCTGGCGCACTCAGATTCACACTCCGCTTTTTAAGCAAAACTGGGAGGCACGGCTGGCGTATGTAAAACAGAGGATACAGATTTTTCAGGACCTAGGAGATTCATCCCAACCAAACCCGTTGTTTGAGGGTATCCTTTTGGGCATCAATGAAGATGGGAGTTTACAGATCCGGAACGACCAGAACGAATTACAAGATATCTATAGCGGTGAAATGACCCTGAGAGTAAAATAAAGAAGCAAAAGGAGGCTTTGATGTCTTTAGAAGAATTAAGGGAGCAAGCGAGCTCAACAGAATTCTTAGAAGAAGCGCCCGAAGTTGCACAGACGGAAATTTATCACGAACGACGTTTTTTAGGTTTAACTGCCTTTCAACGCTTTGTGATCGCCATGCTCCTGTTCATGGTTACTTGTATGATCAGCAGTTTTATCTTGTTGGTAACCCAACGAGTGGTGCTGCCATTTTTCTAAGAGATACCCTTTTTGAAATTTGTCAGATTATCAAGCAAAATACTCTCTAACATATCTAAATAATGCAAATTCAGGAAATAATGGCAGTATTCTACCAAACGTTCAAAATCTCGTTTACGCGCTAACCAACCTCCACCGTCAATAAAATTAATAAAAATGCGTTTTTCACCATAACGGATATTTGACCGCTGGAGGCGCTCATAAGCGCTAAGCATATCGCGCGTCTTTGTGCTTTGCCCACTGCTTGTGGTTTCTTGAAACGAGCTCATCAAAATAATAATAGGAGATTCCAATGTGGGAAGTGCAAAATCAATATCGGTATCAATAAATCGAGAACGTCCTTTTTCAAATCCAATCCCATATTTTTCCTTATAGTCAAGCAGTTTTTGTTCAATCAAACTCTCTACTCGATAGCCCTTCCTTCCACTATAAGAACCTATTAACATACGCTTATATCGAATTCGACGTGCTTCTCGAGAATCGTTTTTTATTTGGTTAAAATTTAGTGTTTCAAGATAATATCTTGGTATATATTTTTTTAATTCCTGATCCCTGATACCATCAAGCAGTAAATCCGTGATGATTTTTGCGAAATTTTCATCGGAATTTAATTTACGTTTAATTGTCGTAATTGACCATTCTCTATCAAAAGCAATGGGTATGCGTCCGATACGACGAAGCAATGAGACAATTCTTAAAAATTTTTCTTCAGATAAACCAGTTTCATAAAGAATAAATTCTAAACCATTTGGTTCTTCCATTAGGAAAGACATTAATTGATTGGAGTAAGTCGTTTTATTCGTATATAGTTCATAATGGTCGGCTATTTTCATTAATGAATTTACTTTTTGGTCTATTTCTTCTTCCAGGCTTTCATCCACAAAGAAAACGGTTAACGTATCCCACGCTTCTTGAAAGGATAATTTACGGATGGGAATGGTCATTGGTTACCTCGAGTTTCGCAGCTTTTAGTGCTTTTCCCCATGTCGGGAAAGTAGTTAGAAAAGCATCAAGCCCGTATTGACTCAAATTCTGTACATCAGTTGGTGTTGGCAATCTGCCTAACTGCTGCGCAAGCTTTTGTAATTCTAGCTGCAATGCTTTCTTGGAATAAGGTTTGCGCGGCTTTTTGATACTAGAACGATATATATTTCCCATTGTTGATATTTGATAAATTTTTTGGCGAGTGATTTCAATATATTCTTCATCCAAATCAATCGCTACATAGCGTCTGCTTAATTTGGCAGCAACTACCGCGGTTGTTCCTGTTCCTGCAAGTCCATCTAATACCACATCACCGGGATTCGTGGATAAACGAATAATTCGTTCCATCAAAGCCTCGGGTAATTGACACGGATGATAATCTCGATCCCGCCTGTGTTTTAACCTATGAATGTCCCACCAGATGTCCGTTAACATTTCCTTTTTATCTTCCCCTGCTATTTTTCGCTGCCGAATACAGGCGGGACGTAAACAATAATTACGAGAATCCAAATAGGCTACCTCTTCATAATTAAAAGTGAAAGAAGATTCGTCACGAGTGTAAAATAGCAATGCATAATGGGCTGGCATTATTTTGCCACGCGGTTCTGAAAGCGCATCCCATACAATCCAATTTTGGAAAAAAAGACGCTGATTAAGATATTGAGCGTGATACATTGCCCAATGAGGCAAATTAAGCAAATAAAGAGATCCAGTGGGTTTTAATATTCGAATATACTCATCTAGCCATTCATTACACCAATCAAGGTAAGCATCTCGGTCTTTTTCATCCTCGTATGTATGATAACTTTTATCTAAATTATACGGTGGATCAGCAAAAACTAGATCCACCGATTCGTCTGGATATTGCTTTAATATTTCTAGAACATCCCCTCTAATGATCTTATTCCATAAGCCATCTTGATCTGTTTCAAATTGTCTTGATGGGAGTAAACCAGGCAAAGGAAATTGTTTTGGTCGGCTGATGTAATCCATATTTGATTCAAACACAGACATTTTTTGTATTGGCGCGAGGATTAATTCCGGCACAAGTCCATTTTTGGGTGCAATGATCCCATTTTGATATTCAGCATTGTCCACCATTTTTAATATAACGTCTAAAACAGGACGAGAAAGAGCATTGTAGTTATCCTGTACTGGGAGATCTTTCCAAACGTCGGAGATTACAAATCCATCCGGATGCATTAAATGCGTTTTTCCACCCCAATCTCGTAAAGGTTTCCCACATGCTTGACATGTTTTATGAGGAAAACGGACTTTTTGTATGTTGAATTTTTTCCCTTTTGTAAATAGTAACAAGGCTGCATGCGTTGAAGGCAATCCACTTCTCAATTGCCGGGGTATTGACTCGATTGCTATCCAATACTTAAACGTAAGCCATTCATCCAGATAGATTCCTATGCTTGGTAATTCTTCTGGTTTTCCTTGTATAAAAAGCAAACCCCCTGGACGAAGAGCCCGTATTATCTCGTCAAGCCATTTTCTCTCTGTATGTTTATAATTTTCAGGAATTGCTGCACTTATCAGGAGAAGGAAATCTAACTTATTATCTGGAGTGGCAGATAGCTGGGTTAGGAATTCATCCCATTCGAGATAAGAAACCATGGAAACTTATTATCCAAATCTATAAAATTAATGTAAATTTATTATAAAACAATAATCAGGATATTGTTTCTTTTTATTGTTCAGGTTGTTCCACAATTCGCGCCACCGAAGCAACACTATCTCCCACATGGACCTTGAAAATAGCCGATCCACGCGACGCGCGCCCGACTACTGGAATGGCACTCACTTTCGTGCGCAGAATAACTCCATTTGCTGAAATTAATGTGAGATCGTCAGTTGGCTGAACTACACGTGCTGCAGCAATTTTGCCGATTTTCTTCATTGCCTCCTGATTGATTGTACGAACCCCACTGGCATTACGGCTGGTGGTGGAATACTCGTCAAGAGGAGTACATTTTCCAAACCCTTGAGTGGTTACCACAAACAGCAACCCTTCCTTCTCAACCACTTCCATGCTTGCCAGATAATCTCCGGGTTTCAATCGAATTGCCGAGACTCCCGCGGCGCTTCTGCCCATTGGGCGGACTTCCTGCTCCGAATAACGCAAAGCCTGCCCGCCCTCAGTGACCAAAATTAGTTCGTCCTCACCCTGTGTCAACCGTGCCCAACCAAGTTCGTCCCCCTCTTCGAGATTAATTGCCAGCATCCCGGATGGCCTCACTGCAGCAAATTCCCCTAAAGGCATACGCTTGATCTTGCCCTTGCGTGTCGCTAACGTTAAGAAACGAGCAGCTGAAAAATCTGGCACTGCCACCATTGCCGTCACTGTTTCACCAGCATCTAAACCGATCACATTGACCAGAGGTATTCCGCGGGTTTGGCGTTCCGAGTCGGGTATTTGATACGCCTTTTCGGAATAGACTTTTCCTCGATTAG
>DAOTVW010000077.1:0-3049 GCA_034436035.1 Anaerolineales bacterium | reverse complement strand
GTCTCGCCTTCGCATTGATTGTTCCCAATGCGTTTGAAGCCGCCACGCAGGTTCCGGTTATGCGCGTTTTTCCTTTCATGACGCCTGCGCCAACCGCCGCGCTTATGGCGGCGCCTATAATTCTCGTGTTCGCTTTTATTGCTCCTAATGCGTTGGAAGCGGATACTGCGGTGCCTTGTATGCGTGTTGAAGCCTTTAGCGCGCCGGAAGCCACGCATGCGGCTATGGCGGTTCCTGCGAATGTAATACTTGCGCCTGTTCTGAGCGCACCATTCGCGACAGCGACGGCGATAGCGGCGCCAATGAGTATCGTCTTGGCTTTCACATTGCCAATCGCGTTTGATGCGGCTATGCAAGTCCCTATTATACGTGTTTTTGCCTTTGTAACGCCGGTGGCGATAGTCGCGCTTGTCGCCGCGCCAATCAATCTTGTCGCCGCTTTTGTTGTCCCTAAGGCGTTTGAAGCGGCTGTACATGTCCCCGTTATGTATATTTTCAGGATATATCCCCGTCGTAAGATGTATGGGGGATATTGTCTTGATTGTCGCCATCCAGGAGTGACTATTCTCATGTAATTCTCTGTGTATTCGAAGGACCGAGATTATTCGATGTGAAAGTATTTGTAACAGTCCATTTATAAATAAGCCCAGTTGAGCCATCATTCAAACTTGCATGTGCCGCTGTATCATATCCGCAAATATCATATGAAAGTGGGTTATTATTTGCATCATATGTCTCATTGCGTATCCCTTGATTGTCGCCCGCCAAAGCTAGTAATCGGGAAACACCCGGCGTGTCTGTTCCTGCATAGGTTGAGCGGGAGGATACTGTGGCGTCCAAATTAGCGATTCTGGCATCACCAAGATTAGTCAATGAAGAACCACCAACACCCACTTCACTATAAACCTGTCCTGTTCTTTGTGTATCTATCGTATCATATGCCCGAAGTTGCACCGAGGAAATCCCCGCCACGGTTGCGGATATCTGTATCTGTACCTCATCACCTGCAACATAAGACGATGGAATAGTTCCGGTAGCCATATAGACGCCAGTGGATATGTTGGTTATTGTTATAACTGGAGTTGAATCAAGCGCGCCATTGCGGATCATCACAGCCGTAGGGAGTGTATCCGCATTGACGGACGCCCCGGTTGAACTTTGCACCGTAAATCGAAACCCGAACGTATCTCCCGGTAATTTTTGCATGTTATCTATCTCCTATCCACCGCTATAAGTCCCTGCCCGAATGGTTGAAACCCACCCCCGCTAGACGGTGCCGGGTTATTGTACCACCAGTCATATGTACCGCTGGCGTTTGTCGCTGTCACCCTTAGTAAAAGAGGGCCCGTTACAGTTGGTGTATAGCTAACTGGTATTGTTTGCCATGATGTATTATTGGCAATGGGCGTATCCCAAAGTTTACTAGCCGCGCTTCCATACACCTGCGTAGGATCGATAATCTGCACACGCGGTCCCACAGTCATGCCTGCTGGCAATTGAGCGGAGATAATCCACACAGTCAAATTAAGAGGAACTCCGGCAAAACCATAAATTGGGATATCAAACTCAAGCGGGCATCTGACATCCTGCATGACGTTATGTAAAGAGTAAGTTATGCCGCCCGGTTGCCCTGCCGGTGGCGCTTGCGTGAGTCCATATCCCCCATTGGAATAATATATAATAGAGTTCGCCACACCATTATAATTATATTCAGTAGCGCGCTTCCACCCATTAGGATCACCATTTAGATAACTTTGACACGTAGGAGTTGCTGGATAGGTATTGTTATAGCCGTTACCCCATCCATTACTTAAGGAATAATCTTTTCCAGCGTTTGATGAGATAGTATTGCCTTGAAGCAATAAACCAATATTACTTACAAATTCATAATTATTCCCACTTAGCGTACAGCCTGAGAGCGTGTGCGAGGTGCCAGTATTTACAACGGAGGAACTTCCACTAAATATACAGCCTGAGATCGTGAATGATGTGCCCAAATAAAAACTATTAATATTCCCACTAAACGTACAGTTTGTGAGCGTGTGCGAGGTGCCTGCGCTGACACCGTAATTATTCCCACTTAGCGTACAGCTTGTGAGCGTGTGCGAGGTGCCAGTATTTACAACGGAGGAACTTCCACTAAATATACAGCCTGAGATCGTGAATGATGCGCCCAAATAAAAACTATTACTATTCCCACTAAACGTACAGTTTGTGAGCGTGTGCGAGGTGCCTCCGTAGACACCGTAATTATTCCCACTTAGCGTACAGCTTGTGAGCGTGTGAGAATTACTATTGTAAATACCAATGTTATTCCCACTCAACGTACAGCGATTTATAATTGCACCTGTCCCGTTACTTATGGCATAAACACCATTGGTACTAGCGCTAGTAAATTGAATATTACTTGAGATGAAGACAATATAGGAACCTACGTTCTTTGCATACGATAAAGGGTTATTGGCGAATGTGATTGTGTTTGAAGTGATAGCGGTGATAACAACCACTTGCGATTGGTTTATCTGGTTTATTCCATCAATCCGGATACTATCTCCAACCTTCCATGGACGTACGGGATCCGCTGTCAAATCGGGACCACTATAAGTTATGGAAGTTGCACCCACCGCACCGGAAACCGCCACCTGAGCATACATTGATTGAGGCATCGTTCCATATATGGCGAAACCACTCGCTGCAACATTAGTCAGATCGATGGTTTTTGTATTAGTATTAAACGTAAATTTCACATTATCAGGAACCGGAGAGGAGGATGTCCCAAATAGAACTTGTCCCGAAGAGGAAAATGTCATATTTGCAGTTGTGCTTAAATATAACACATAAGAGCCTGACGCGGTTGGCGCGGCAAGGGTTCCATTTATCGTAAAGCCGGCATATCCCGTATAGCCCGAAGTTGGGGGATTGCTAAGATCCCATGTTACAGTTGTACCCGCTGCGATAACGGGAGTATCACCGGAACCACTGGGGCAAACTCCACCCACCCATGTATTGGGGTTTGATGCCAAGCCTGATTGCGCTGAAGTAATAGTCG
>DAOTVW010000076.1:0-7088 GCA_034436035.1 Anaerolineales bacterium | reverse complement strand
CGTACAAAACCGCCCAATGGGATCCAATTTAAAGTGAACTCTGTCCCTCCCGCTGTAAAGAGCTTCAGGATGCGCGGAGGAAAGCCGATGCCAAATTCCTCTACATCCACTTTTAAGAGTTTTGCCGCGAGAAAGTGACCAAATTCATGGAAAATGATCAGGAGAGCAATACCACCAATAAAAGTCAATAATTGAAAATTCATATTTCAGTTTCTCTTTATAGAATATTCATCCAGCCTAAAACAAAATAATTTTGATAAACCAATTATATCCTGATTAAATAAAAAAAGAGACAGTAACTTTTGAAGTGACTTTCTTTAACTTAATAAATGGGCTGCGTCCCCAGGGCCGGATAGGATCACGGTTTTGACGCCATCTATTAATGTGAGACGTTCCTGCACTATTCCGGCATCCTTTTTCAAGCAAATAACATGAACGCTAGCGCCAGCATCAATTGTGTAAAAGAGAGATAAGCCTTCTGACCGCCACTTACGCACTTGTTGAATCACGGCGATCGTTGGTGGCTGCCAATAGAATAATGGCGGGCGGGATGTCATCATTACTGAGTGCATGAGATTGGTATCGAGTTCTGCCACATCCGTGAGTTGGATAAAATCTCTCTCGATTATGGCAGACCGACATACTTCGATGCGGGAATGGGCTGTCTCTACTCTGATTTTTTGGAAGGGGCTGGTTTGTGCTAAACGATGTCCCTCTAAAGAAGAAATGATTTTTGGTTCATCGCCGATTACTGCTATGCAATCTATCAAATCCCAATGAGCCGGCGGGGCAAAACTTTCGGCATATGAACTGGAGTGATCATAACCGGCATGCCAGTGGACGAACCCCGCTGGAATTGAGCGACAGGCTGAACCAGAGCCGAGTCGAGCGATGCGAGAAAGCTCTTTTAGATCGGGCTCCAGTTGAAATACTTTTGCAGCTGCCAGTGTGAGCGCTGCAAAAGCGGAAGCGGAGGAGGCAATTCCGGCTGCGGTAGGAAAATTGTTTTCACTGATAATTCGGCAGCAGGTTTTAATCCCACTGTGGTTACGAAAATAATCGAGGAATCGTTGTACACGAAGTGTAGCAGCGTTATTTGCCAGCTGGTTGTTGAGGATAAGGACATCATGGTTTAATTCAGGATCAAGAATTACTTGTGTTTTTGTAATGAGCGAACCTAAATTCATTGAGATGGAATCCGCGGAGGGAATATGAAGTGTTTCATCCTGGTTGCCCCAGTATTTGATCAACGCAATATTGGGGTGAGCGATTGCGGTTGCGGAATAATTGGATAACATAATAAGGAATTATAGTTGAAGTATGGCAAAGGTGTTAACAGTGTTATAGCATTCTATGAAAAATAGGATTTACTCGATGCACCCATCATTATGGAGGAGCGTACTTTGCGACAGAAGCATTCTATTTGCATGAGAGGGAGACTGCTTCACTTGGTTCGTAATGACCACTACCAAACTCTCATTGAGATGAAGCATTCGTTGTTACAGAAGCAATCATTAACCCGATGGGGAAATGGCGAGTGCGGCACAGCCATCACCGGCGCCGGTCGGGAGATAGCTTCACAAACTCGCTATGATTTTGCTTCTTATAACACCCTGTCAATAGAGGCGAAGTAGTTATAAATATCGAGAAGTTCTTGAAAAGACTCAAATCATCATACTAATCATCCTATTGACTATATTAATCATGTCAAATATCAGTTTACTTTTGGGAATAATTCGTTTATACTAATTAATAAATTCGGTGATGGTTTACTCTTAGCGGTTTTGGTTTCCTTTGGATAACACCGTTGGAGGAGTGCATGATTATCCATCCCAAATATAAACCAGTGTTCCAGGTGCGATTATGGGTGGTAATTGCAAAAAAGTTTCCTATTGATCACTTCAATTTTCATAACCAATTGGCATATATTGAAAGGAGGTGAAATATAAGGCTACATAATATTTAAATTTTTTATTTAGCATATCCTATCAGACTAACAATTATGGAGAAGGAGATTATGAAGAAAAACTATTTACTCATCCTAATATCTGTATTGTTAATTGGTGCTTTTATGTTATCGGGGTGTGCGAAAAAAGCTCCCCAGACGATCAAAATCGGCGTAAATGCTGAGCTAACGGGGGACATTCCAAAAGTAGGGGAAGGTTTAAAGTATGCTGCGCAGATGTGGTTAGAGGATGTCAATGCAGCCGGTGGTCTGGAAGTAGGAGGGAAAAAATATCCAGTCGAATTAGTCATAGAGGACAATGAAGCGAAGGCAGAATCCGCTGCGGCGGTAAACACAAAATTAATTACCCAAGATGAGGTTTTGATTATCATTGGTCCTAATGCTTCAAAAATGGCTGTTCCAGCTGGTGAAATTGCGAATAACAATGAAACTCCAATGATAAGCCCGTGGTCAACAAATCCTAACACAACCAAAGACCGTCCCTGGGTATTCCGTGCTTGTTTCTTGGATCCTTTTCAAGGACCCGTTGTAGCGAATTTCGTGACACAGGAATTTGGTTTCACGAAAGCGGGTGTGTTATATGATGTAGCGAGCGATTATTCAAAAGGGTTGGCTGAATTTTTCAAAGAAGCATGGGAAAAACAACATGGCGCAGGATCGGTAGTTGCATTTGAAAGTTTTACAACCAAAGATACTGATTTCAGTGCCCAACTGACCAAAATAAAAGATTCTGGCGCTGAATTCCTCTTCACACCTCAATATTACAATGAAGTTGGCTTGATAGTAAAGCAAGCACACCAACTTGGTTTTAACAAGCCTATTGTTGGGAGCGATAGTTGGGGTTCAGCAGAATTAATTAATTTATGCGGATCAGATTGTTATGGTTTGTTCTTTAGCACGCACTATGCCGCAGCTGGCGCAACCGGAAAAACAAAAGAATTCATCGACCGATACAAACAGAAATATGGTTATGTTCCGGATGATGTAGGCGCTTTATCTTGGGATTCATTTGGTCTTGCACAAACGGCGATTCAGAATTGTGGCAAGATAACCGGTGATATTAAGGTCGATAGGAAATGCGTTCGCGATGCACTAGCTCAAATTAAAGAATTTGACGGTATCACTGGTAAGATGGACTTTACACAGGGCAACGACCCAATTAAATGTGCGGTCATCGTGAAAATTGACGATCAAGGTCAATTCACTTTCTACAAACAAGCTTGTCCATAACCAGCTTAACCGCACCAAAATGCAAAACCGTTTTAATCAGGAAAGTGTTTAAAGCAAAATTTAGGTGGACAGGTGAACTGCCTGTCCACCCCATCCTATTGTTAGAAGGAGCAGCCCATTATGGCGTTCTTTTTACAAAATGTGGTTAACGCTTTACAGTGGGGGAGCTTTTACGCTCTGATTGCCTTAGGGTATTCCATGGTTTATGGTGTGTTGATGTTATTTAACTTTGCCCATGGGGATATCTTTATGACCGGCGCCTACATCGGTTTCTTTGTTGCCACTGGATTTATTGGATTGAGTGCTGCTGGTATCTTGGTTTTACCCAATTGGCTGATTTTGATTCTCACGATTTTGCTCTCAATGTTTTTAACCTCCTTCGTCGGAATGGCTGTTGAGCGCATAGCTTATCGGCCATTACGGAAAGCACCGCGAGCGTCTGCTGCTATCACTGGCTTAATGGTGGGCATTATCCTTGAAACCGGTAACCTCGCCATTTTAGGCGCACGGCGACAAAAATTCCCTGAACTAATCGTATCGCAAACCTATGAAATCGCCGGCGTTAGTATAACGAACACAAAAATTATGATTGTACTGGTTTCTATTGGCTTGATGATAGCGTTGAACTTTTTCGTACGGCGGACAAAATGGGGAATGGCAATGCGTGCTATGGCGTATGATTTTTTCATTGTTCCTCTGATGGGTGTTTCTATCAATTTGATTGCCGCTCTTACATTTGGCTTGGGTTCTGCCTTAGCTTCTGCGGCAGGAATCCTGTTTGGAATAGCTTATCCCGTCCTGGATCCATATATGGGTATCTTATTTGGATGGAAAGCATTTGTGGCAGCAATTTTAGGGGGTAGAGGTTCCGTATTAGGTGCTGCAATGGCTGGTTTTCTATTGGGATTTATTGAAATCTTTGTGGCAACCATTTTCCCATCCACATTAAGGGATTTAATCGCTTATTCAATTATCCTCCTCATATTGACGTTCAAACCGCATGGCTTCTTTGGAGAGCCATACAGTGCCCAATTGCGTCTATGAGAACTTAACTATCACTGGTTTATTGAAAGGAAACATTATGACGGCTGTTAGCGATTCATACCCTAGACAAAAAAAGTGGTTTAGTAGCTTAGCGGAACAGTGGAATAAGTGGTTTAGTGATGTACCGATGATGGCCTGGTTGATTGGTGGATTGTTTTCTGCCATTTTAGAGCATTTTATCGGAAATCCATTCGCCCAATTGATCGGAATGCCTAAGGCTCCAGTTTTGTTTGGCTTTTTAATTGCATTAAAGACGCCCATCCTAATTCCCCCCGCAATCTTGTATAACATTGTGATTTATGCTATCCCAGTTTTAGCCGTTGCAAGGGCATTAGGAAACCTTAGTAACCGGGTCGCGCAATGGATGATGGATAAATCGATAGTTTTTTCAACCATAGTACATATCATTTTATTGTATCTGACTCTACAAGTTTGGGCTGATCTGAGTGATTACCGAGTGCTGGTACTGAAACTTACCCTAATAGCGATCATGGTTACGCTCAGTTTGAATGTCGTAAATGGTTATATGGGTGAATTTTCATGTTCCCACCCCGGTTTCATGGCATTAGGTGCTTATGCAGCTTCCGTATTGAGTATTATTTTATTTGTGAATAATGATTTGTTCGGATCGCTTCACTTGCCAGCTTTCCTTGCTCCGTTTGTATTTCCGTTTATATTGATATTGAGCGGTTTGATTTCTGCAGTGGGAGCTTTACTGGTGGCTGTTCCTTCATTCCGAACCAGAGGGGATTATTTGGCGATTATCTCTCTGGCATTTACTTTTATTATTAAAAGTTTATTCGAAAACTTAGAGGTATTTGGTGGGCCACGTGGACTGAGCGGTCAACCAGATTTATCCACTTTACCAGTTGTATTTATTTGGGCAATGATTTGTATATGGATGATTAATAATTACGTAACCTCAACTTTTGGAAAAACAATGAATGCAGTGCGAGATGGAGAAATGGCAGCCGATGCGATGACGATCAACACGCGTAGGACAAAAATGGTCACGTTTCTTTTCGCTGCATTCTGGGCGGGGGTTGCCGGGGGTTTACTGGCGCATGTTTTGCGTTATGTCAATCCAAGTTCATTCGGCATTCAAAAGCTAGCTGAAGTTTTGGCGATGGTCTATTTTGGCGGATTGAATTCTGTGGTTGGATCGATTGTTGGGGCGGTAGGGATGAATCTGCTTAGTGAAGCCTTACGTCCACTTGAAATTTACAAATGGATTATCATACCAATCATGATCATCCTCATTATGATTTATCGTCCAACAGGATTAATTGCTTTTCGAGATTTCGATATCAAAAAATTAATCCGTCCAAAACAGAAAAAAGGACCGGAGGCGTAGCATGGCACTTCTCGAAGTTAAGAATATGACTCATTACTTTGGCGGTCTGCGGGCGGTTCATGATTACAACCTTTTCATAGAAGCAGGCCAAATCCGGGGATTGATTGGACCAAATGGTGCTGGTAAAACCACTATTTTCAACCTCATTACCGGCATTTACCGCCCTTCAGAAGGTACGATAACCCTGGCAGGAGAAAATCTGGTTGGGTTAGAACCGTACCAAATTGCTGCAAAAGGGCTAGGACGGACTTTCCAAAATCTCCAGCTATGGCGACACATGTCAGTGTTAGATCATGTTCGTCTTTCTCAGTATTCAAAAATTAGTTATGGAATAACCGGTGCTTTCTTTGGCACCTCATTGCGGCATAAGCAAGAGAAAGAAATTGAAGAGAAGGCATATCATTTATTAGAATTGGTGGGTATTCGCCACTTTGCAGATCAAATCGTAACCAATTTACCGTATGGCGCCCAGCGGCGAGTCGAATTAGCGCGTGCTTTAGCCTTGGATCCAAAAATCTTATTCTTGGATGAGCCAACCGCGGGGATGAATCCAGAAGAGTTGATTGAAATGATGGATATTGTCCGCCATGTCCATGAACAATTAGGGTTAGCAATTTTTGTCATTGAACATCGCATGAAAGTGGTGATGGATTTGTGCGAACGGATACAAACCTTAGTTTTTGGAGAAGTTGTTGCTGAAGGAACACCTGAGGAGATTCGCAACAACCCGGTCGTCATTGAAGCCTATTTGGGCAAGGAGGTAGAAGCGTGATGTTGCTCGACATAGAAAATTTACGTGTCTCGTACGATCGGATTAAAGCTCTGCATGGGATTAATTTCAAAGTGGAAGAAGGGGAGATCGTCTGCATTATTGGCGCGAATGGCGCTGGGAAAAGCACGACATTGAGAGCGATATCGCGCTTAGTAGATGTCGAAGAAGGTACAAAGATGACCTTCGCGGGTAAGAATTTATTAGACTATACCGCTGATAAAGTTGTAAGCGAATTAGGCATCTCGCATGTACCAGAAGGCAGGCGACTATTTGGAAATTTAACCGTACACGAGAATTTGCAATTGGCTGCGTTTGCCCGCAAAGATCCGAAGGGGATCGAAGAAGATATTGAGCGTGTTTTTACGATTTTCCCCCGTTTGCGGGAACGCATCAATCAAAAAGCGGAAACCCTAAGCGGTGGTGAACAGCAAATGTTAGCTGTTGGAAGGGCATTGGTGAGCGGAAAGAAGATGATGCTGTTAGATGAACCATCCATGGGGTTAGCACCGCTAATGATGATGAATGTATTTGATGTTTTAAGGGAGATTAATCAGCGTGGTACGACTATTCTGTTAGTAGAGCAGAACGCCCGTCTGGCTCTGAAATTTGCCAGCCGAGGCTATGTTTTGGAAAACGGGAATCTGGTTTTGGAAGGGAAATCCAAAGATTTATTGGAGAACCCGGATGTAAAGAAGGCTTATTTAGGAGGGTAACGGATTTTC
>DAOTVW010000075.1:0-2258 GCA_034436035.1 Anaerolineales bacterium | reverse complement strand
GAGGTTTCCCGAAAGTGATGATGTCTGCCGTGCCGTTCTTCTCCTGCCAATGGACAGAAAAGGAGCTATCAAAAGTTGTCGCAATCGTTTTCGACGCAACCACCTGGCTTGAATCAGGGCGAACTTGTCCCAAGAGCCCCGAGGTAAAAGCCATCAGGCAAAGCGCAAGGCAATAAAATCTGATTTTCATAACTATTTTCCCTTCTTAAGAATGGTTCGGTTTATAATTGTGGGTTCTGATTATACATCAAGACATTCATACCACACCATCTCCTTTTCGAATTTCCGATAGGTTGATTGTGGTTGAGATATTTACCTAGACCAGTCTGGTAAACCCGCAGTGTCATCATCTGGAATAATCTTTCTTAGGTTTGTACCATCGACGTTAACGGTGTAAATATAAGTTCTTGTGGACCCGTCTGTTAGACCTGACACAAATACGAGCATTGTACCATCAGGTGACCACATAGGATAGTTGAATACCTCTCCAGGCGGGTCCCGAACAACTTTTCTAATGCCGCCTGTATCAAGTCTCATAACGAAAATTGCAGGGGTTAGGCTGTCTCTGTTTGAGACGAATGCCATATATTTGCCGTCTGGCGAGATAGAAGGGGATGTGCTATAACCATTAGGAGTGAAAGTGACTTGTTTTAGCTCAGTTCCGTCACTTTTTACACAATAAATTTCAGGATTGTTCTTCGTAGGATCGTTTCTGTTGCTAGCGAAATAAATTCTATTCCCATCGGGAGACCAACTCGGAGTGTCGTCAATATCACCGAGATTGTCCGTCAGTTGAAGCGGATTGGTTCCGTCTACGTCCATAACGTAAATGTGAGTCGTCAGATCACCTATCTCGCCCCTTGGCATGTATGAAAAAGCAATCTTCTTGCCATCAGGGGACCACGCTACGTGAGCCCCGCAACTCAACAGCCGTTGGTTCGTTCCATCAACATCGAATACTACTATCTCAGAAGGACACGCAGTGCTTGAATTTTCGCCTGTCATGGCAACAATCCGTTTTGTATCTGGTGACCATCTACCAAAGGAATGCCAGTAGGGACCTGTTGTCAACTGCTGTATGTCTGTACCGTCTGGGTTCATCATGTAAAGCTGTTGTACCCCGCTGCGCTTTGAGGTGAAGAGAATTTTATTATGGTAGTCACTCGAAGTTGGCCCGACCAAGTTATGGCAGGAAGGAAAAAGAATTGCTGTAGCAATGAAACCTGCCATCATTATTACTTTCATTCGTTTGCTCATAGCGTTTATCTCTTTTCTGAAGATTGCATCGTGTGTCTATTTTGACCAATAAGTTGCGTATGCCGTCGTGTCATGTGCAATTTCTTTTAGTCCGGTTCCATCACTGTCGATCAGCACGATATTTCTGCTGCCATCAGATGCCCACCAAGTGGCCACTAGTCGCTGGTCATCAGGAGACCAACAAGGATCATAGTATCCACCTACGTCAGCCTTGTACTGATCGGTTATGTGCCTCAGGTGGGTACCGTCTTTATCTACGAGAGCTATGCCGCCGTTAGATGTAAATGCAATCTCATTCCCGTCCGGTGACCAACTGGAACCAACGTTAACGAGACTATCCGTATGCGTAAGTCGCCTCTGGTCGGTTCCATCTGCATTCATTAGATAAATTTCATCGAAAGTTCCTGGATGGTCTCTGCTCGAGGAGAAAGCAATTCTTGTCCCGTCTGGAGACCAACTGGGCGTACCATCATAGACTCCAGGGTCGTTTGTCAGTCGAGTTAAGTCGGTGCCATCAGAACTGACAGTGTAAATGTATGTTGTGTAGTCACCTATTTCTGCACCCGGCCATAAGGTAAAGGCAATTCTCTTTCCGTCCGGCGACCACGCCATTTGTGATTTTAAGCCGGGTCCTAGTAGCTTTCGGTTTGTCCCATCAGCATTGAACACTGCCATCATCGAGGGGAATGCAGTGCTTGAATTTTCGCCTGTCATGGCAACAATCCGTTTTGTATCTGGTGACCACCTACCAAAGGAATGCCAGTAGGGGCCAGTTGTCAACTGCTGTATGTCCGTACCGTCTGGGTTCATCATGTAAAGCTGATCTATCCCGCTGCGGCTTGACGCAAAGAGAATCTTGTTATGGTAATTCATACCGCTTGGATAACCAGCCATGGCATATTCGCCAATCAGCGTACGTCCAGTAAATGTCCCGGCAAAGTAATCTGAATTACCTTCATTTATTGCACCGGTCTCATCGTAAGTATCACCGGTTATATGGG
>DAOTVW010000074.1:0-1755 GCA_034436035.1 Anaerolineales bacterium | reverse complement strand
GCTACGGTTTTTCCGGAATAGATGCTACTTGGGGAAGTTTGCAATTCTTTACAAACAGCGGAGCTACAACAGGAGGTGCTCAAGTAACACCGAATGTAAGTATGATAATAACAAATACTGGCAACGTCGGCATCGGGACGACGGCACCTTCATACAAATTAACCGTTAGTGGAGGAGATATTTATGGTTCTAACAATCTTTATATTGCTGGCAACGTTGGCATTGGGACGACAAATCCTGGAGCGAAGCTGGAAGTGGTTAACGATTTGATGGTTTCGGCGAATAATCCGTTTATTTATATAAATAGCACTTATGCGTCTATACCAAACAAAGCGTCTATTGGTGTTCGTTCAGCTGGCGAAATTGTTATGCGTTCAAACACAAATAATGCCAATATAGCCGATTGGGAAATTAAATATGGCACAGGGACTGGAGTTGACCCTAACGATGCGTTTTATGTAGGGCGCAGGTCATCGCCAACAAGTTCGCGTAGTGATTTCCTTTTGATTAATTCAGCTGGCAACGTTGGTATCGGGACGACGGCACCAAATTCTAAATTACATGTTGAGAAAAATGCAGGAACTGGTTCAGAAACTAATGCTGGAATTACTGTAGGAACTGTTGGGGGGATGCAATTACGTTTGGGAAGTGATGTAACTAATCTCTATAGTTGGATTCAATCTGCTCAAACAGGAGTTACCCAAAAACCACTGGCGCTTAATCCAGACGGCGGCAACGTCGGCATCGGGACGACGAGCCCGAATAGAGCTAAATTAGAAATTGCTGGTATGGTTGGTAATACAAATGCAATATTTGGTGCTGGACAACAGGGAATTGGAATTATAAATAATTGGCCTGGTATCGGCTTCAATATGTATTGGAGTGGTGGAGCTAAATCTATATCAAATGGCTATACGGGTTCTATTTGGGTGAGCCCAGGTGACGGACATTTTGAAATGAGACTTGGCCAGACCAATGCAGGAGCTGCAGATACTGCTGTTACAGAAAATACTGTTCTTACAGTTCTTAACAACGGTAACGTCGGCATCGGGACGACATCGCCATCAAGCAAATTAGAAATTTCAGGAGGTAGTTTAAGATTGCCTGCTTTGGGATATGAAGGTGCTGGGCAAATTCAATCAACAGGTATTGTTAGGATAGCTAATGGTAGCGCTGCTCAAGAAATGTATGTGAAACAAATAGCTGTTACAGATTCATGGTCTGATGCTGATAGCAATAAAATAACAAATGGTGTTTATTCAAAAGGAGGACTAAAGACTATTGGGAATCTAATGGTGAGTGGTTCAGGTCCGCATTATATTAGCTCTGGCAACGTCGGTATTGGTACTACATCCCCAACAACGAAGTTAAGTGTGGCAGGGAATGTAAGTATTGGGGCCACTTATCATGGCACAGAAAGGTTATACTTTGGTCAGGATCCAAATCACTATCTTCAATATTCAAGTTCAGTAGACGGGCCAATTATGATGGGTTATAATGGTGTTGGTCTTGGATATCAGGGGAATATAACATTAAGGATTAATGGTGCAGGTAACGTCGGCATCGGGACGACGACACCAGCGGGGAAATTACAAGTTTCTGGAGGTAATGCAATATTCGACGGCAACGTCGGCATCGGGGTGGTGATACCAAATCATAAATTAGAAATTTCGGGCACAGGTGCGGCAACTGGTTTAAATGTTATAAAAAGCGGTCATGTCTCATCTATAACTAATGACTTTACAACTACTGGAG
>DAOTVW010000073.1:0-6482 GCA_034436035.1 Anaerolineales bacterium | reverse complement strand
TCAAGCATGGAGATTGCTTCTGTCCAAAAAAACGCTCTATCGCAATGACGGTTCGTAGTTGTCACTGCTAACGAAGCGAAGCAGTCTCCCGCCCAAGCAGAGAGATTGCTTCTGTCGCAAAGAACGCTCCATCGCAATGACAGCTCGGTTGTTTTCACGACGAGCGAAGCGAAGCAGTCTCCCACCCGAGCATGGAGATTGCTTCGGTCGCAGAGCACGCTCTCTCGCAATGACAGTTTGTTGTCACTGCGAACGAAGTGAAGCAGTCTCCCACTCAGGCATGGCGAATGCTTTGGTCGCGAAGAACGCTCTCTTGCAATGATGGTTCGGTAGTTGTCACAGCGAACGAAGTAAAGCAGTCTCCCACTCAGGCATGGAGATTGCTTCGGTCGCAAAGAACGCTCTCTCGCAATGACGGTTCGGTAGTTGTCTCTGCGAACGAAGTGAAGCAGTCTCCCACTCAGGCATGGCGAATGCTTTGGTCGCGAAGAACGCTCATCGCCGATGACGGTTCGGTAGTTGTCACCGCGAACGAAGTGAAGCAGTCTCCCACTCAGGCATGGCGATTGCTTCGGTCGACAAGTGCGCTCCTCCCCAATGACGGCTATCCTGAATAGTTAAAAGAAGTCGATAACTTTCTATTACTTGCGTCTTAGTAGAATACTCAGTTGTGGTTTACACTCCCTATAATATAACGCTAAGCCATATCACACCAATCAGCAATGAAAGAATAGTAATCGGAACCCCTGCTCGCAGATATTCAGCAAAGTTCAAGTGAATTCCCTTGCGTTTGGCGGTCTCTGCCACAATCAGATTTGCAACAGAGCCAAGTAGAGTTAAATTGCCGGCAAAGGTTGTCGCCATGGCTAAGGTCAACCAGGCTTGGGGTGGATTGGGAAAATGGGGAATGAAGGGACGAAATAGCAACACCGCTGGTACATTAGACACCAGATTACTTAGAATCACCGATACTGCGGCTAGGGAGGCGATGCCACGTTCTGCGATCGGTTGGGCAACTTTGAATAAAATATTTGTAAATCCGCTTGTTTCAATTGCGCCGGTAACGATGAATAGAGAAGCAAAGAACACCAACAACGCGCCATCGACTTCAGCAAATACCCGTTGTGGTTTCAGCCTGCGGGTTATGAGCAAGAAGGCGGCGGCACTGAGGGCGGCTAAGGGAATCGGCGCACCAAGCAAAAAGGCGCATAACATCCCGCCCGTTGCCAGCAAGCTTTTCCGCAACAAGGGACAAAAAGTGCGCACTGGAATTTCGATGTTCGAATCCAGCGCCACTTTATTAAATTCGGTTGGGTAGAGCCATACCAAAATAATCCAGATGATGATTAATCCGGCAAGGGACACAGGGAACAAGGAGGCAGTGAAGTGCGAAAACGGAATTCCCGAAGCCAGTCCGATGATCATGTTTTGTGGGTTTCCAACGATGGTTGCTGCGGAACCGATATTGGCTGCTGCGACCAACCCAATCAAGTAGGGAAGCGGATTACGTTTGAGTGTCAGGGTGATTTCAATGACTAACGGGGTGAACATTAAAACGATCGTATCGTTCAAGAAAAGGGCTGATAATACACCAGAGGAAAAAAGAATCAATGCTAAAAGTTGTCTTGTCGAATGTGCCCTTTTTACCACCCAGGCAGTGATGATTTGAAAGAAACCCGAAAGGCGTAAATTGACATTGATGACCATCATGGCAAACAACAAGAAGATGGTGTTCATGTCAATGGCTTGAAAGGCTTGATCTAAGGAGATGGTGCCCAATGCCATGAGTATGGTTGCGCCGACCAAAGCAATGGTCGCTCGGTTCATGCGCAGCTTGGGATAACGCCCGATTGCCACACCAATTAAAGTGACCACAATAACCAGAGCGCTTAATCCCAATTTTATCGTTTCCATAAAAACCTCCTCAGAATAGACTGCTGATTTTCAGCAATAAGGATCGCCAAACGTTTTTCGGCGATCCTTATCTCTTGTCTGCTTCTGCGCAAACAAATGCGCATTATACCTGAAAAAGGGTGTTATGGCTTTTGATTTGCAGGCGCACCAGGTTTCGATGCGGAGATGATATTCTGATATTCTTCCAGGCTCAGAAATTGGGGTTGGTATACTTCGCCAGTTTGTCTTTGAAGGGTCGAAACGAATGCCCGTAAATGGTTTTGAGAACCTTTGATCAGGTTTTGAAAGACCAGCAGGATATCGGCTTTATCGGTAATTGCCATCCGCTTTTCGAGATCTTGGATATCTATCTCCTCAATGGAAGCACCGACTTTGAGAGCTTCCGCAAGCGATGGAGATCCTTGGTTAATGAGTTGGTTATATAAAGCTTGGATTTTTGGGTTGGAAAAGACACTGATTTGATCGATAAAAGGATCTTTTACGTTATAACGTTCCAGAAGTGTCTTAATCGCGTCGGTGTGAGTTTGCTCAGATTGGGATATATTATTGAAGAGTTGCAAATTCCATTGGTTGTATAAAGTGATATAGACATCCCGTGCCAGTTTTTCTTCTTCACGCATGTAAGTCAGCGCCTCGATTTCCGCTTGCGAAAGGACTCCAGCGGGGATAGCACTCACTGCTGTAGCAAGATCACTTGAGTTAATGCTTGCTTCGTCATTTGTTAGAACGGATTGGGTAGGTGTCAGTGAGCTTGGTGTGGATTGCTCAGTAACTTGACCAGTGCTAGGGGTAATCATTGGAGTGTTTTCAAAAAAAGTGGATTGGCTTGGCGCCGCGCCACAGGCACTGAGAATGATCCCTAATATTAGCAGTAAAAAAACGATTTTTTTCATCGAACATCCTTTTCATCTTTTGGTTTTTGTATTCATTCAATCTTAGATGAATGAACATTGATGATAAGGATAACCGTTTGGTTTGAAGGGAATCTGTGTTTGTTGTGAAGGATTTATGAAGAATGAGGTTAGTTTTATAATATTAATACAAAAATTGATAATATGATGAATGTGTCATATAATATTGGTATGTCATTTACGGAGCATCACGAATAGAATTACGTGGGACACCCACGCAATAATCTGCATTGAGTTTTGATCTATGCGAATGCAATACGATGATGAGGATACACCAATATGAAAACAGCGCTTGATTGTATTCCCTGCATATTACGCCAGACATTAGATGCTGCTCGATTGGTCTCGGATGATCCTGCAATCCATTCCAATATTATGCGGGATACACTTGGAATGTTGAAGGAGATTGATTTCAATCAATCACCCCCTGCGATCGCCCAAATTATCCATCGTTCGATTAGAAAACAAAGCGGCATAAATGATCCTTATTCCCAATTGAAAACAAAGCAGAATCAGCTAGCATTGGAAATGATCCCTATCTTGAGGGATAAAATAAAAGCTTCTCCAGATCCTTTACTTTTAGCAGCCCGCTTGGCAATCGCTGGCAATATTATTGATTTGGGTGTGAACGGTGACCTGAAATTAATCGATATCCAAAGGGCGGTGGATCAGGCATTGTCTGAACCATTTATAGGTGATGCGGAACAGTTTCGTCAAGCGGTTAATCGTGCTCGATCCATTCTATACCTTGCGGATAATGCTGGCGAAATTGCCTTTGACTCCTTGCTGATTGAGCAACTTCGCGCAGAGCGGGTGACTCTGGCAGTCCGAGGCAGCCCGGTCATCAACGATGCAACCATTGAAGACGCCAAGGAAGTTGGGTTGGATAAGTTAGTGAAAGTAATGAACAATGGCTCGGATGCGCCTGGGACAATATTGAGCGATTGTGATGAAAATTTCCAGCAACTATTCCAACAGGCCGATCTGATTATTGCAAAGGGCCAAGGGAATTTTGAGACACTCAGCGAAGAACCTGTTAATATTTTCTTTTTATTTAAAGTCAAATGTCTCATGGTTGCTTCTTTGGTTGGACAGCCAATTGGAACACAAATATTGCTGCATGGTAATGCGGGACACCTTTTTTAGCTCTGTAAGGTAAACTTAATGATATTTCACCTATTAATTTCAAAGGATGTGCTATGTCTAAATTTTCTTTGGATGTACTGAATCGCTGTGTGTATCCTTATTTGAAAAGCTCTGATCCTGATGTCCTGAGCGGAGCTGTTTTTGGCGAAGATGTCGCCCTGACGAAAGTGGGGGGTGATCTTCTTGTTTCTCATCTTGATCCGATCGTTGGGGCGGTTAATCAGATTGGTTACTTAGCGGTACATGTCGCGTGCAATGACATCGCGACCAGCGGCGCTCGCCCGCGCTGGATACTGGTACTGGTTTTAGTGCCCCATAAGCAAGATGAGCAGCTTTTGGCTGAGATTATGGCGGATATCCGCAGGGCAGCAGATGAGGTTGGGGTGACGATAATAGGGGGGCATACTGGATATTCGTCCAACTTGTCTCGACCGTTAGTGGCGGTGACCGCCTTAGGGGTTTTATCCGATAGAGCTCCGATATTGACGAGAGGAGCGCGGATAGGAGATCACGTCTTTCTCACCAAAGGAATTGCCCTGGAAGGAACAGCCATTTTAGCCAGCGATTTTGTGAAAACAGCGAAAAAATTAGGACTTACGGAGAAGGAGATTATTGAAGCTCGCCATATCTTAGGGAGCGTCAGTGTGTTACCAGAGGCAATGATCTTTGCCCAGGCGGGGGCTACTGCGATGCATGATGTAACACGGGGTGGTTTACTGGAGACTCTCCTTGAAATAAGTGAATTATCGGGGGTGAAATTAAGGATTGACGCCAATCAGATTCCAATTCCAGCTGTAGTAGAACGGTTTGCCCAAGCGTTTCAATTCGATCCACTAAAAATGATCTCTTCTGGAACATTGATTGCCACGATCCCACCTGATCAAATTGAACGGGTGCAATCGGAATTCAAGAAGAACGACATAGTGTATGCGGATATTGGAGAAGTGGCAAGTGGGAAAGGCGTAGAAATTTTTCGAGACGGCAAAATGACTGTGTATCAAGAGATTCGCTGTGAAGAAGATGAACTCGCCCGCATGTGGGAAATCTATCAGCCGGATAACCAGCAATAAGTTGAGCTTTATGGTTTCTGGAATAATGACCAGCCGCGCTGCTTTCCGGATAATGTTGCTTGTACTTTCAGAAAAATTAAATGATCCCCATTGCAAACGTATCGGATAAGAGAGGTCAGAAAGCAGCAGGCAAACAAATCTATAAAAGAACGATGATGCAGGGATAACAATGAAAATTTTCAGTGTCGTTAATGATGTTGCCAGAAAAGAATTGGATTTAATAGCTGAGCATGGACAAAGTTTTTATATCCAAACAGAAGAGGGAGATGTGGTTTTTGATTTCGGGAAAACGAAATCTACTCTGCTGCACAATCTCAAAACCTTGCAGTTATCCCTGGATAATGTAGATAAATTTGTGCTCAGCCACGCCCATTATGACCATTCAGGGGGATTAGAAGCCGTTCTAGAGTTAAAGAAAAAAGCCACACTTTATGCTCACCCGGATATTTTTCGCCCCCGATATTCTTTGCGGGAAGGAAAATATCAATCCATTGGGTTGTCGGTTGACCAAGCCACTTTAGCGAGGCGGACAAGGTTAATCCTTAGCGATCAACCGATTGAAATAGTACCGCATTTATGGACAAGCGGGGGAATCCGCCATAGAAATGAGCCTGTTGGAAGCAGTCCCCATTTATATGTCAAAGAAGCGGAATCATGGATACCAGATCTGTATTTGGATGATCTCTCCCTGGTTTATCAAAGGAAGGAGGGTTTAATCGTCATTTGTGGCTGCTGCCACGCTGGTCTTCTCAACACTCTTTTCCAAGTCAAACAGCAATTCAATCAACCCATTTTGGCGACATTTGGTGGCTTGCACTTGCTGAATGCCAGTGATGAATATCTCCAGCATATCCTATCCGTCCTGGAAACTCATTTTGGGGGTATCTCCTTTTACGTCAATCATTGCACAGGGGAAAATGCTATCGAAAAATTGGGGACAACGTTAGGAAATCGCCTGCATACTTTTCCAGCCGGTTCGGTCATTAAAATAGATTCCCATCTCGTTGAGATTCAAAATGGATGCTAAGGACAACCCTGCTTCTCCCCAACTTACGGAAACTGCCATGTTACCCCGAAATTTCATTGGCGGTTTATGGCATGGCGCGTTTCTGGCATTCGGGATGGCATTGACTCAACCGACAACTATCCTTTCCTCTTTTATCGCTGATTTGACCGGCTCAACTGTTTGGGTAGGCGGCTTGTCAACCGTATTGACCGTCGCAGAGGCAATCCCACAGCTTTTTGTGGCGCGCTGGATTGAGTCGAAACCGCGCAAAAAAGTCTATTTGCTGGCGGCAATTAATCTTCGTATCCTCAGTTGGGGTATTCTGGCTTGGATGATTTATTGGATCGGGAGCAACCAACCCCTTCTTTTGGCTAAAATTTTGGTTATCATGCTCATCGTCTTCTATGCGGGGGGCGGTTTTGCCAATATTCCTTT
>DAOTVW010000072.1:0-15403 GCA_034436035.1 Anaerolineales bacterium | reverse complement strand
AAAAGCCAATCATTTTCTCAAATGAGAATGTTACTGAACGAAGATTCCAGTTGACGATTCCCGTTTTCTTTGGTATCATGCCTTGCACGAATTTGGTCATTCATTTCGGTTTAATATTGAGAAAGGAGTAGCTTATCAGCGCAGGAAATTTCCGGGTAAACGAAACCATCAAAGTCCCTCAGGTACGGCTCATTGGGCCACAAGGCGAAAACATCGGTGTAGTTTCCATCGAAGAAGCCAATCGCATTGCTCGTGAAGCCGAGCTCGATTTAGTAGAAGTAGCTCCCAATGCCGACCCACCAGTATGTAGGGTGATGGATTTCGGAAAGTTTATTTACGAACGCACCAAGAAAGAACGTGAAGCACGTAAGGCGCAAACAAAAATTGAAATAAAAGAAATTCGATTGCGACCTAAAACCAATGAGCACCATCGCTCACTTAAACTCCGCGATGCACGAAAATGGCTCGAGGAGGGGATGAAGGTCAAAGTACGCATCCGTTTTCGCGGTCGAGAAATTACTTATCCAGAGATTGCTTTGGAAGACCTAAAAGCGGTTGCCGAAGAACTCTCCGACCTGGCAGTGGTTGAACAAGCACCTGCATTGGAAGGTCGAACGATGCTGATGGTTCTGGCACCTGGAAAACAACAGAAGAAAAAAGAATCGGTTAAAAACTGATCGAATAAGCTACACCGTTCAATGCGAATCCCCGCGGAGGATTGCTCATCCGCGGTATTTTGTGTGAGAGGAGAAAGACTGTGCCGCGTAAGAAAACTGACGGTAAATATAAATTGAAAACCCATAAAGCGACTGCGAAACGCTTTCGTCTAACCGGGTCGGGAATGCTCGTGCGCACGAAAGGCGGAAAAAGCCACCTGCGCCGCCGCACTTCCAAGCGCACAAAGCGATTGCTCCAGGAAATGATCCCGGTCAAAGGGCGCGGAATCATCAAACGAGTCCATCGTCTGGCTCCAAACCTGGAAAAATAATATTCATTTCGTTTATGCGGCCGTTGAGTGCATGCAACGGGTGAGATTCCCTCGCCGGCGCTCAGGGGTACGCAGGAGAGTAGAAAATGGCAAGAGTAAAAACAGGACCGTATCGAAAGCAGCACCATAATAAAGTGCTCAAAATCACACAAGGGCAATTTGGCACTCGCCATCGTCTGTTCCGACGAGCAAATGAAGCGATGCTGAAAAGCCTTTGGTACGCTTACCGCGATCGGCGAACCCGCAAAAGAGATTTGCGCAACCTTTGGATCGCGCGCATCAATGCCGCAGCACGCGCCAATGGTACTACCTATAGCCGCTTGATCCATGCCATGAAGGAAGCCAAAATAGCCTTAAATCGCAAGATGCTGGCGGATTTGGCTGTGCGGGATCCCAATGCCTTTACCGCGGTAGTTTCCAAAGCGCTCCATTCATAAGAAGCGATTTAAACGAAATCAATTTTCGCACAAATTCCACATGAAATAAGCGGGGTTATTTCTGTTGTGGGATTTGCGCATTTAATTTGATTCCACCCAGTCCGCACCTACATGGATAATTTATCGTATATAAAAGTATAATAGCGTGTGTTAGGAGGAGCCATGGACAGTAAAAACAGACGAAAAATTCAAACAGCCCCGAACAGCGGTTTTTTTAATGATCTCTCAGCTCGCATTAAATTAATCCTTCGCCTCCTCGCTGATAATCGCATTAACCCTTTGCTTAAGTTATTGCCGATTGCATCTCTCGTTTATCTCATCCTGCCCGATTTAGCCCCCGGTCCAATTGACGATGCAATGGTAATTTGGCTGGGAGCATATCTATTCGTGGAATTATGTCCCCAAGAAATCGTAGAAGAACACCTGCGAGCTATTCATCACTTCATCAGTGGGCAGAATCAAGACAGCGGTACACCCGAAATAAAAGAAGAAGATATTACTGATGCTGAGTTCTGGGAAGAACCGAAGTGAGCACATCGTTATGAAACCGCAATGGTTAAATAAAATTAGGCTTTTAGGAGTGCTCATCTTTGTTATCGCAGCCTGTTCACCGTTAACAAACCTACCAACGCCCAGCACACTTCCACCACTCTCCCAAACCTCCTCTCCCACATCGACTCCTTTTTCTGAAGCTTTCCCCATTACAAGCACGCCAATCGAAATTTCGGTCACCTCAACCTCCACTCCAACCCCTCAACCCTCAATTCATTTTGCGGTAATTGGGGATTATGGCTCTGGCGATAACAATGAAGCACGCGTGGCTGAATTGGTTAAAAGTTGGCAACCCGATTTTATTGTCACAACTGGTGATAATAATTATCCAACTGGTTCCGCAAACACAATCGATGAGAATATCGGTCAGTTTTACCATGAATACATCGCACCATATCACGGGAAATATGGCAAAGGAGCGGTCAACAACCTTTTCTTTCCCACCCTTGGCAATCACGACTGGATGAGCCAAGCCGCACAACCGTATCTCGATTATTTTCAATTACCAGGAAATGAACGGTATTATGATTTCACCTGGGGGGTCGTTCACTTTTTTATGTTAGATAGTGACTCCAATGAACCAGATGGTGTGGGTAGCAGTTCAATCCAAGCACAATGGTTGAAAGAAAAACTCCAATCATCGACTTTACCATGGCAGTTGGTAGTGATGCATCACCCACCTTATACATCCGGATTACGCGGAGCTGTAGAATGGATGCGCTGGCCGTTTCAAGATTGGGGAGCAGATGCAATACTATGTGGTCATGATCATTATTATGAACGATTGATAGAAAATGGATTAGTGTATTTTATCAATGGCGCAGGTGGTGGAAGCTTATATGATTTCGGGGAACCAACCGAAGGCAGCCAGAAGCGATTTAATGGCGAGCATGGGGCAATGCTCGTCACAGCGGATGCAAATGGCTTGATCTTTCAATTTTTTTCCTCCTCCGGTAAATTGATTGACCAATACGAAATAAAAAAATCTCCATAATGCGGTGCTGCTTGGTTGTTTAGGTTTTTTAACCCTAAATAAAGGATTATTTGTTAATTTCCGCACATAATACAAAACATAAGGACAACATAATATAACATTCATTGTGATGTTTATGATTGTTTTTATATCCGTTATCCTCTTGACTTTGAACATAATCTACTATATAATTTTTGTTAGAAAAAAACGGTTTTATTTGGATATCTAGGAGAATAAATATTTAATGGTTATGGCTTAGCGTTGTTTCTTACATCTCACTTATCCCTGATCACGCATTTTCATAATTTAGAAAGGCGGTGATATAAAAACTTATTTTGTTTTGAAACCAACAAATTCAATCCAAGAACTAATTTCCCCAAAAAAGGAGTCTGAGATGAAAAGAGCCTTCCAAATCCTCATAAGCATGTTGTTTATTGCTTCTTCTGTATTGCTCGCCGCGGGTTGCGCACCAAAACAGCCTAGCGAAACCTCACAACCACAAGCTCAACCAACAAAACTGACAATATGGATAAATGGACGGGATAGTTTTATCGGTCCCAACGAACAAAAATTATCCCAAGACCAATGGTACATCTCCAAGGCGTTCAAGCGATTCGAACAAGCTAATCCAGGCGTTACGGTTGAAATGACTGTGTCCTCCGATGCTTTACAAGCTCACCAAACTTTCCGTACCGCTGGATTAGCTGGGAACGCACCGGATATCGCCAACTTGTGGGCAGGCCAATTTATTTTTGCCCTCAAGGACGTCATCACCCCCATTACCCAATATATACCGAAAGAAGACCTGGAGAACATTAATGGTTGGGACACCGTGACCCTGGATTTCAAACAAGGTAATCCGATTATTGGTTATCCGGTACCCAACAACCAAGTTTGCTTTTTCTTATATAACAAGAAAATTATTCAGGAAAGTGGGTTAGATTTTGAGAACAATCCACCCCGCACCGCAGATGACTTCTTGGCTGCTATGGAAAAAATTAAAAGCAAAGGTTACCTTCCAATGGCAGCGGACGAAGGACAGGGTTACACATATTATTTCTTCTATATAGCTGCCTATTGGTGGGTACAGCAAAACGGAATAGAACCAATCCTCGCCGAAGATCAAGGCAAGAGCAAATTCGCCGATGACCAGGCGTTATTAGCCGCCTTAGACCTTTACCATAAAATCTATGCCCTTGGCTATATGAATCAAGACGCAGCCACATCCGGCGATTCCTGGAACAAATTCTTACAAGGACAGGTCGCATTATTCCCGAACGGTTCATTTGGCGTAAAAGACGCTCAGGATGCCTTAGGGGAAGAAAATGTTGGAGCTATTTTACCCCCCGATATTTCCACCACCGCGAAAATTAAAAACAGTCTAATCGGTGGACCAGGTCAAAGTATGGTCGTATCGAAGAATTCCAAAAATGTGGAATTAGCGGTGAAATTGATGTCCTTCTTGAATTCGAAATCAGAAGTGTTGCAATTCAATCAAACCCAAACGGTCGTACCAGTTCGGAAGGACCTAACGGAAGCAGAATTGAATTTGAAACCTGGTTCCATTGCAGCAAAAATGTTCCAATGGGGTCAGAATTATGTTTTCTGGGTGGACAATTCCCTGTCACCCCAAGTCGTGGATGACTTCAATAAACTACTTCCCTTGGTCTTAACCGGTAAAATGACGCCGGCTGAGTTCACACAACAATTGGACAAAGATAAAGTTCAACCTTAATGTATCCGTGAGGCTGGGGTATTTTCAATACGCATGAAGATACCCCAGCCCAATGTCTTTTCTTAAATAACGTGGTATAAAATGATTAAATACCGAGAGACAAATCACCCTTATCATTTAGTCTACTTATAAAGTTATGAACATTCCAATCACTCGTAGGTTTCATTTGAGCTGGCGCCATATCAAATCGATTCAAGGAATATTATCGGTCATTCCTGTTCTTTTCATTATGATATTTATCCGCTTCTATCCTATTCTGGCTGCTATTTATCGCAGTTTCACCGATTGGGATGGTCTCTACCGTAATAATTGGGTCGGGCTAAAAAATTACATAGATATCTTCACCAATAGCCCATTTTGGACGCTGCTGCGCAATAATGCAGTTTTATTGATTAGCGTTCCTTTACAAATCGTTTTAGGGCTTTTTGTGGCTGTCTTGCTATATGAAGAAGTAGCCGGGTGGCAATTCTTTCGAACGATTGTTTATGTCCCTCAAATCATCTCGGCAGTGATTATCGGTTATCTCTTTCGGATTGCATTTGGATTAGATGGGCCAATTAACCTGGTGCTCCGTAAATTGAGTCTCGATTTTCTTGCCATTGAATGGCTTGGACATAGTGCCTCGGCATTATTTGTCTTGGTGCTTTGTTTAACCTGGTTTTCTATCGGTTGGCAGGCAATTGTCATCCTAGGCGGTATGTCCAAAATTTCACCCGATGTTATCGAAGCTGCAACCGTGGATGGCGCTAATTTCTGGCAACGTACTTTCTATATCATCGTCCCGATGATTTCGCGCACACTCGAATACGGGGTAATAATGTCTATGGTATGGACATTCACCGGTATCTTTGCTTTCATATATTCGATTACCTATGGTGGTCCCGGTTACGAAACTTCTACAATTGATTATATGATTTATACCAAATTCTACCAAGCCAGTGCAAACTATGGATTCGCTTGTGGTTTAGCAGTGATCTTATTAATCATTATTCTCATCCTAACTATCGCAGAGATGCGATTTACCAACAAGGTCAGTGAATGGGAATAAACCAGATAACACCATGAAACGACTGAAACAAAAAATCTCCCGTACTATTATCTTCCTTCTCCTTCTCTTTTTAGCGATATCAAACCTCTATCCATTGGTTTTTATGTTCATTAACTCGCTAAAGACCCATACCGAATACCTCAAAAACCCTTTTAGTCTTCCTGATTTTCAACATCTGGCCTGGGAAAATTATCAAACGATGATCAGCCAGTTTAAGATTTTTAATTTATTCAAAAATACCTTTATCATCTCCACTTTCACAATCATATTTATCTTATTGTTTGGGATCATCGCCAGTTATGCATTCTCAAAATTAAAATTCCTTGGTAGTGATGTCATTTATTTCTTGATCATTTCGAGTATGTTTGTGCCCGTGCAGGTAACCATTATCCCTATTTACATGTTATTTTCTAAGCTTCACCTGGTTAACACCTACTGGTCTGTCATTCTCACATATTTAGGTATGTTCTTATCCGAAGCCATTTTGTTGTTAACCGCCGCTTTCCGCGGTATTCCCGATGAGCTTATCGAAGCAGCCGAGTTAGATGGAGCTGGCTATGTGGATGTAATTCGTTACGTCATTGTCCCTATGGGTAGACCAGCAATCATCTTATGTATTATTTATTATTTTATCGTCACCTGGAACGATTTGTTCACACCGATGATTTTGATCCAAGACATGAACCTCCGTACGGTTATGGTCGCTTTAGCAGCATTAATTTCTCGTTATTCGGGTGACCCAACCTTTCAGTTTGCTGGTTTGGTGCTGGCAGCAATCCCTGCAATCCTCGTTTATGCGTTGTTCCAACGCTACATCATCAAAGGGATCGGTGCCGGCGCCACTAGGTAATGATTATTTACGAATTTTCATTATGGGTAATCAATTTTCAATGATAATGAATAAGACAGAAACATTATCAAAATTACAAATTATTGATAACATTGGGTATCGTTGAATTTACGGAAAGACATGAAGGTGATTATGAGAAATAATGATTCAAATGAATATACCGCAGCGGAACGGCGCTCCCAGATTGCCCAGATGGTCATTGAAAATGGGAAGGTTTTCGTTTCCGATCTCGTGAAAAAGTTCCATGTCACCGAAACTTCTATTCGCCGTGATCTCATCATCCTGGAAGAAGATAAACGTCTAAAGAGAGTCCATGGTGGGGCTGTAGCTATCCCGGCAAATTTCCGTACCGACACATTCGTTGAAAAAGAAAAGCTGCATATCAAAGCGAAAGCGGCGATCGGTAAAGCTGCGGTGGAGATGATCCATCAAGGGGATATCATCCTTATTGCTTCTGGAACAACGACACTTCAAATTGTTCGGGCTATCCCTAATTCTATGCGCATGAACAATCTCATTACGATGGTCAGCAACTCTCTCCCCGTGGCCCAAGAAATCCTCAAATGGCCCTCCCCCAATCTCACCATTCTCGGTGGACTCTTCTTACCAGATTATCAAGCCACAATTGGTCCACAAACCATTGAACTGTTAGGGGATATCACCGCAGATATCGCCTTTCTCGGTGCTGATGGCTTGACATTAGATGGTGGGGCAACTACTGCCAATGTCCTCATGGCAGAAGTAGACCGCAGGATGGTTGAAAGGGCAAGAAAAGCAGTGCTCGTCGCCGATAGCTCAAAAATCGGGAGAGCTGGCTTTGTCCCTATCAAGCCAATTAGTGCTTTTCACGTCTTCATCACGGATAGCGATGCGCCGCCAGAATTCATTGAAGCTGTCCGTAACCTTGGCGTCGAAGTTATTATTGCCCAATGAGCCATAGCGATGATTGAAGTAGAACATCATTCCACTTATCACCTCAGCGCGGGAAACATTGAGTTAGATTGTTTATCAAAAGCTGGCCCACGCATTATCGGTTTGAGTTATAAAGGGTCGAGAAATTTACTCGCCGAAGTTCCACAGATTGCTACGCCAACCCCATTTGGAGATTACCATTACATTGGTGGTCATCGTCTATGGCATGCACCAGAATCAATGCCCCGTTCATATATCCCCGACGACGAAGGCGTTACACTGAAAGAATTAGCGAATGGTGTCCTCCTCGATGGGAAAACCGAACCAGCCACGCATATCCGCAAACAAATTGTTATTCAGATAAACCCACAACACCCAGAAGTAACAGTTCAACACACCCTTATTAACGAAGGTTTGTGGGAAATCGAACTTGCCCCATGGGCAATAACCATGTTTCGTCATGGCGGCGTGGCAATTTTACCGATGCACCACCCCATTTCACAGGATAACCTGTTACCCAATCGCCATATCGCCCTGTGGAGTTACACCCAGATTAATGATTCCCGCCTGACCTTGACCGACGAGTTCATCCTTGTCAAACCAATGGCGGAGCATGGGCCCTTCAAAATAGGCACCTTTAACCAAAGTGGCTGGATCGGCTATTGGATAGATGAGATCCTCTTCCTTAAGCGTTTCGATGTTTTCCCCAATCGACTTCATCCAGATCACAATTCCAATGCAGAAATTTATTGTGATGAACATTTCATTGAACTGGAAAGCATCGCCCCGCTCACCAAAATTAAACCAGGCGATTCCATCACCCACATCGAAACCTGGGAATTTTTCGATCAATTAGATCAGCCCTTTCTACCGCCAAATATCATTCGTATTATCCAGACACTGAAATAGATTTGCTATTACCCTTGACAGAATTCAAATTCTCATGATATATTAATGTTATTCTAATCTATTATTAATTTTAGGAGCAAGTTTAATGTCAACAACCGTACTCAATTATTCACAGAAGTGCAATGCCGTTAGCGGAAACGGTAATTTGCCTTCTCGGAGTGCGCCTGTTGATTAGACTCCTCTAAAAGAGCTTCGCAAGCAGCCACGGTGCACTTCCGCCCGTGGCTGTTTTTATTATAGTGTTATTGCGCCACGGGATTTCCTGCGGCGCATTTTGTTTTGAAATGGAGATCATGTGGAGTGTGTGACATGATTACAATCGAACCAATCGAACCATCACGATCAAAACCCAAGCCATCCCCCGAGAGAAGGAAAAATCGGGTTGGCTCCAATGACGGATTTCGTAAACACGCGCTCAATGATAGGACGCTGGACTACGATGGTGCGAGTATTTCGGATTCAATTTCAGAAAGAATGGAGAACTCGCAACCAACCGGAATTCAACCCGGCTCACAAAAATCCTCTTGGATCCAGAGAGCGTGGTGTTTTTTATCCAATGCCTTTTCGGATAAACCATCCCCTCGCGAATAACCAGCAGGACTATGTTGGTTATTCGCGATCGGATTAACTTTTCGAAGTATGATATACAAGGATAAACTAAAATGGAACAAGCATCAATAAAGGAGCAAAAATTGAGACTCTATTCCGCAAAACCAGACACGAATGCAATCCTTAGCCCTTTGTTACTCTGGTTTATGCTGGCTATGGTATTGGCAAATATTGGCGGTAATATGTATGGTCCGCTATTACCACTATATTTAAAATCATTAAATGCAAATATCACACAAATTGGTTTATTTTTTACCCTATCCCAAATCATTCCCCTCGGGCTTCAAATCTTAGGAGGTTGGATCTCCGATTCCCTTGGCCGTCTGCGAAGCATCGCTATTGGAAGTGTAGCCGGAGTGTTATCGTATGTTGGTTTAATCCTCGCTCCAAGCTGGCAATGGATATTACTAGGAGAAGGTTTAGGAGCGATCACGCGTTCACTGGTTGCCCCAAGTTTTGGTGCATTTATCGCCGAACAGTCAGCCGAGCAAAACAGAGCGCGCGTCTATGGCATCACGAACACTATATTTATGATCGTTTCGGTTATTGGGCCTCCCCTTGGGGGATTCTTGGCTTATCGTTTCGGATTCCGTTTCATGCTGATCTGCGCCGGCATCGTTTATACCATCGCAACACTGATACGAGTAGCCATGGCGCGCCAGGCTGCTCTAAACCAAGAAAAGCATCCCCAACAATTAACCTTACAAAGCTTGAAGGTGAATTTAGGTTTAATGTTCTCATTAATCATTGCCGGGGGTTTGGTCACTTGGATTTTAATCACCGATGGAATCCGCGATATAGCTTATGCACTTTCTAATAACCTTCTACCAATTTACTTGCAAGAGGATGGTGGGCTAAATGTTCAACAAATTGGAGTGCTGGAAGCGGTATTTGGCGTTTTTATGATGATTACTACCCTGCCGGCTGGATGGTTAGCCGATCAAAAAGGAGAACGAGTTGGAATTGCAAGTGGTTTCCTGACCCAGTTTGTAGCGTTACTTATATTCGTCCATTCTCACCATTTCTGGGGTTTCGCACTAGCCTGGTCATTATTAGGCATTGGCGTAGGATTAATGGCGCCAGCTTATGATTCCCTGGTCAGCAAAGCCTTCCCAGCAAAATTGCGTGGCACTGCTTTTGGATTATTTGAAACCAGCTTAGGGATCTTCTCTTTGCCCGCCCCAGCGATTGGAGCGCAATTGTATGAACGGTTTGGAGCACGGTTCCCCTTCCGGTTAACGGCTTATCTAGCCCTGGCCACGGTGGTTCCGGCATGGCTTAAATTCAAGCTACCCCATAATCAAAAAGAGACAATAAGTGAGAAATGAGGATTCGATGAAAACAAAATGGAAGCGTTTCGCGACCATTGGGGATTCAGCCCAGATGCGGAAGACCCATTGGAGGCCTGGCTGGAAAGCCCACACTTTGACCCGTCCCTCTGGAGAGTAGCCTGGCAAGATGATGAAGTTGTCGGCATGGTTCTGAGCTTTATTGATCAGGATGAAAACGCAGCATATGGAAGAAAACGCGGTTATATGGAGAACATTGCCGTAAGACGGCCCTGGCGGAAGAAGGGCGTTGCCCGAGCGTTAATTGCTGCCAGCCTGAAAGCGCTTAAAGAACGCGGCCTGGAAGAAGCTGCGCTAGGGGTTGATACACAAAACCTTTCGGGGGCTTTTCGGCTGTACGAATCCATGGGCTATCGGCATGTCAAGCGGTTTAGCTCGATGCGCAAGGAAATTTCTCCTGTGTGCTAAACAACTACCTGTGGAACCGTTTTTTGATATGGGATGAGATACTTCTTCCAGCGATTCAACTGGACTGGAAGGGCGGAAGAGAGAGTGTATCTCACCATCTGAATAGTTGCCCAGTTTAGACGCCATCAGGAGGCAGCCTCATCTTAAAACTTCATGTTGGTGTAAAATAGGTGGCAACGCTATTTTTTCATCATAGATATATCCATCATGGAGCAGCGTGCATGACCATCCGAGCATTGATATTTGATTTTGGCGGTGTGTTATTACGTACCGAAGACCAAACGCCACGTATAGCATTAGCAGAAAAATTCGCCATCAGCAAAAGCGAGCTAGAATATCTGGTCTTCTCTAGTCCTTCCTCTTATCAGGCGATGGTTGGAGAGATATCTGCCCTCCAGCATTGGCAAACTGTCGCAAAAACACTAAACATGAATTCTCAAAAGATCATCGACCTCCGCAATCAATTTTTCTCTGGTGACCGGCTCGACTTTAATCTGGTGACTTATATACAGCACATGCGTAAAGATTATAAGATCGGGCTCTTGAGCAATGCGTGGGATGATCTGCGTTCCTTACTGAAAGAGGAATTTGGCATTTTAGGGGTCTTCGACGAAGTGATTATTTCTGCAGAGGTTGGCTTGATAAAACCCGACCCCCGTATCTATCAACTTGCAGCCGAGAAGCTCTCCATTCCAACAAATCAGGCTATTTTTATTGATGATGTCGCAGAAAATGTCGAAGCTGCCCGTAAAAGCGGGATGTTTGCAATACAATTCCGATCCCCATCCCAGATCATCCCTGAAATCAATCAGATACTTGGAGAACAGCGAAATGGATCTAAACCAATTAACCATTAAAGGCGCACTTCTCGCCATCGAAAGAAAAGAATTTGCTCCCATTGATTTAACTAATGCCGTGTTGGAACGAATCGACCGTTTAAATCCACGTCTCAATTGTTATCTTAATGTTTATCGCGATGCTGCACTTGAACAAGCGCGTGAGAAAACCAACCGCTGGCATAACAACAAAAAAGCGCTCACAGCTCTTTTTGGCATACCAATGGGATTGAAGGACCTTTTTGCCATTCGAAATCTGCCATTGCGGGCGGGATCGCTGGTGTGGCAAAATAATATCCCGAAAGAGGATGCCTTCGTAGTGCAAAAACTGCGACGCGCTGGTGCAATATTCATTGGCCACCAAAACATGCATGAGATTGCTCTTGGCGTAACGACAGTCAATCCCCATTATGGTGCATGTCACAACCCCTGGAATCTTGAACGTATTAGCGGAGGTTCATCCGGAGGTTCCGCGGTTGCCGTTGCCAGTAGTTTATGCCTTGGAGCTCTTGGAACCGACACAGGTGGTTCGATTCGTATTCCCGCCGGTTTATGCGGCGTTGTCGGTTTTAAACCCACCTTCGGCCGCGTAAGCGTAAGAGGCGTCTTACCGCTCAGCTGGAATCTCGACCATGTAGGTCCCCTCGCCAAATGTGTGGAAGATGCTGCCATTTTATATCATGTCATCGCCGGATATGATGATCACGATCCTTATTCCGCCCCTAAATCCATAAATAAAACCTTTCACCCCGCATTGGATTCCTTGCAAGGAGTAAAAATAGCCCTAGCCAGCGATGATTTCTTTACCGATGCAGATCCAGAAGTTATCCAGGCAGTGCGTAATGCCGCTGCTGCCTTTGAAAAATTAGGAGCAATCGTTGAAGAATGTGCATTTCATGATGGTCTCCTGGCCGCACAAACCAATTCACAGATGGTTATTAGCGATGCAGCCGCCCTTTACGAGCAAGATCTGAATGCCCATCCGGAATTATTTGGTGAAGATATCTTACAAAGATTGCGCAATGGTGCTATGGTCACATCAAGCCAATATGTCCACGCCCGCCATACTCAAACCATCCTCCGTAAGAAATTCAACGACTTTTTCCGTAATTATGATATTTTATTGACCCCTACGACTCCTATCACTGCGCCACTAATCCAGGGAGAAAATGCGCTGGAACGGGCTAAAACCCTAACCCGTTTCACAGCACCATTTAATTTAAGCGGTTTACCAGCATTAACCATGCCATGCGGATTTGATTCACAAGGATTGCCAATTGGATTGCAATTAGTCACCCGTGCCTGGAATGAAGAAAAGTTACTGCAAGTCGCATATATATACGAACAAAGCGCCGGCTGGTGGGAAAGAAGACCAGCTCTATAATGGTTATTCTTGGAATAGCTGAATAAGTTGCTCGATAATTAGTTCTGCAACTTCGTCTTTTTGCATTAAAGGATAATCTACTACATTTCCATTTTTATGGATTAATGTCACTCGATTGGTATCCACGGCAAAGCCAGCATCTTTCGCACTGATATCATTTGCGACAATTAGGTCCAATTTTTTTCTGTTTAGCTTTTGGCTTGCATTTAGAATCAAATCCTGGCTTTCGGCTGCAAAGCCGATCACTATTTTGGGAAATCCATTCCTCTCCCGGTACTGGCTTACTTCTGCCAGGATATCCGGAGTATAGGTCAAGCAAATTTCCGGGATACCCGTTTCTTTCTTGATTTTTTGAATTTCGGATTTAACGGGCTGAAAATCAGCGACCGCAGCAGCCATGATCAAAGCGTCTGCAGACGGAATGGCATTCAATACTGCATCTTTCATTTCACTGGCAGTTGTCACATTAACCCGCTCGGCGCCAACAGGAGTGGGTAAAGTAGAATTGGCTGCGATCAAGGTCACCCTTGCACCACGATCAAGCGCGGCTTGAGCAATAGTAAAACCTTGTTTTCCCGAAGAACGGTTCGTAATCGCACGAACCGCATCAATTGGTTCTGCTGTTCCACCCGCAGTTACAATAACGCTTTTTCCTTTCAGCTCCCCGTCTTTACCCAGCACCAAACGAATCATCCCCATCAATTCGGTTTGCTCGACCATCCTGCCTAAACCAACCAAACCGGAAGCCATCCTGCCTTCCACCGGTCCAGCGAAAATGATGCCCCGTTCTTTTAAGGTTGTCAGGTTCGCTCGAGTTGCGGGATGGCTATACATGCCACTATCCATGGCGGGGGCAACGATCATCGGACAATGAACTGTTAAAGCGGTTAGGCAGAGAAAATTATCTGCCAGCCCATTTGCCAAACGTGCGATTGTATTGGCAGATGCGGGAGCAATAACCATCAAATCCGTTTCACTCCCCAAACCAATATGCAGCACATGTCCTTCCCCGCTCCATAAATCTTTATCTGTGTAGGCTTTTTGGCCTGTGACGGATTGAAATGTTAAGGGGGTGATGAATTGTTGCGCCGCCTCGGTTAATATCACCCTAACGATTGCACCCGCTTGAGTTAATTTGGATGCCAAATCGGCAGCTTTATAAGCAGCAATAGAACCGCTGACGCCCAGTAAAATCCTCTTCTTGTCCAGAACTCTTATCATGACTATATTGTACAACGAAAACTGTCAATCTAATCTCCAAAAAGCTCAAAGGTTTGCATCCCAATATATTCTTTCAGCACACGTGTGGTGAGTGAAAGATTATCTGCGGATGGGATCAAATCCAAAATAAGGTTAGCTGGATTTATTGCCGTCATCGTTTCCCATCCAGCTTGGGTAACGGTGTAATCTGTCGGAGCTGGTATCACCGAGATACCCTGGGCTTGAAATATTTTAACCGCCCGGGGCATGTGCATAGCCGAAGTCACTAATAACACTTGTTGTGTTTTTAATTCCTCTAAAATACGCTTGGAATTGATCGCATTTTCGTAAGTATTTTGAGAGGTGTTCTCAATGATCAATGCATCATTCGGTACCCCTAGCATTCTCATCAACACAGCCATATCTTCCGCAGGACCATCGCTAGGGGTGTACCAGCTAATCGATCCGCCGCTTAATAAAATTTTTTGGGCTTTCCCCTCGTGATACAACTTCGCCGCATAAAATAATCGGTCACCGGCACCATTCACCTCTGGCATCGTCCGCGGATAATTGGCTGAAAATGTACCACCGCCCAAAACCACCATCACCTCCACAGATGGATAATCTTGCCTGGGCAAGTAGCGCCATTCCAAAGAGCGGGCAAGTTGATAAGCTACGAAACGGTTTCCGCCCAGCCAAAGCAATAGAAACGCGAGCAATAGCATTCCCCTCGCCAATCGGGTATGCTGGATCAAAAATAATACAAGGATAATCAAAATTGTGGCAAATCCCAATGGGTAAAACAAAGGGGGGATGGTTTTCGATAGAAACACATACATAATGATTACCTCATTCATCTCTGGAAAATTCTACGGTCATCAAACGCTCAAGCCCGCTTAAATCACAATACACTTGTCTTTGGCTGGATGGAAAATATTCCCCGATAAATGTATCGAAAGGAATCACCTGATGAGGGTCAATTTCGCACAACAGAAAACGAGGAGCTTTGCATTGTTCAGCTAATTGTGTCATTAAGCGGCGATAAACCATTAAACCATTTTCTCCCCCATCAAGTGCGATGAGCGGTTCCTTTTCTGCGACTTTCAATGACAATAAGTCTTGTTGGGGAACATAGGGCAAGTTTGCACAAATTAGATCCACCCTTACTCCAAGCGCGGGAAGCAAATCTGCCTGCACTAAAAATACTCGCTCT
>DAOTVW010000071.1:0-38176 GCA_034436035.1 Anaerolineales bacterium | reverse complement strand
ATAATTTCATCAAGGAAAGGAGTTTTTGCATTGATAAAAGGATTAGATTTGGAGTTGGATGGGGCAAGTCCGATACCGTCAATAAAAAGAAATAATATGCGCATAGTTAATTATTCTATCTTCATATTTTGTTTTATAAATCTAAACCAAGCTGATTTATGCGTTCCATCTACCCCATGAGTAGCTGAATCGAGTTTTAAGAATTTTTGCAGCTCCATAATATCTTTATCAGTGATGGCAGCTGAACTCAATCCTGTGTCTATAAACCCATAAAGGAGATATGTGCCTCCTGCCGATAAAAAACGATCTAATTGCTGAATATACTTTTGTTTTTGGATAGGATTTAAACCATGAAAGCAACCGATATCTACAATCAAATTAAACGTTTCTTGGATCATGGTCAAATTGCTTGCATCAGCGCAAATCCATTTGATGGAGCAGGGAAGCCGAGCTGATTTTCGTTTTGCGCGAGAAATTGCGAGAAAGGAAAAATCTACTGCAGTAACTTTCCAACCGTTTTGAGCTAAATATATAGCATTTGTACCGCTTCCACAACCTAGCTCGAGGGCATTGCCGGGTGGATGATTTTGGACAAAATCCACAACTTCCGGAGGAGTGATTCCGGTATCCCAACGAGGATGGCGTAAGTACATATATTCAAAAACCAATTTGCGGAGCATGAAAATTCATCCTTACGAAAAAGGATTTTACTCGATAAAATTAGCTTTGTTAAATTCTTTGACATTTAATCAGACATATTTTACAATGGAGTGCTGATGATTCTAATTGGAGAAGGGCTTACAAATGAAAGAATACACAACTGAAATGATCCGTAATATTGCATTAGCATCACATAGTAGTTCCGGGAAAACGATGCTGGTTGAAGCATTTTTACATCAAACTGGAGCTACAACACGATTAGGGAAAATCGAAGATGGGACCACGGTCGCAGATTTTGAGGAAGAAGAAATCAGGAGGGGAATTTCACTTTCCACCGCGTTAATTCCTGTGGAATATAAAGATTTTAAAATAAATTTTATGGACACCCCAGGCTATAACGATTTTATTGGGGAAATGATTTCTGCGTTACGAGTAGCAGACGGTGCTTTGGTTTTAGTTGACTCGGTCGCCGGAGCCGAAGTAGGAACCGAGATAGCGTGGAGTTATTGCGATCGTTTTCATTTACCTCGATTTCTGGTGATCAATAAAATGAATCGCGATAATGCCAATTACAAAAAAGCCTTAGAGTCAGTGCGGGAAATTTCAGAAACTCGTTTGCTTCCTGTACAATTGCCTTGGGGAGAAAAGGCTGATTTTAAGGGTGTAATTGATTTAATTACGATGAAAGCTTATGCAGGAGCAGGCAATCAAGCCAGTGAAATCCCAGCTGAATTTTTGGAAGAAGCAGAATCCGCACGCATGGAATTAATCGAAGCAGCTGCGGAAGGGGAGGATGCTCTGCTTGAAAAATACCTTGATGGGCAAGAATTAAGTGGCGAAGAAATTATTCGCGGTTTGCAGAAAGTTGTCATGAATGGGTCGTTTGTGCCAGTATTTGTTGCTGCTGGCACTGCTGAAATCGGGATCTTTCCTTTATTGGATGCATGTATTTCTTTATTCCCATCACCTAAAGAGGCTCCAAAAGCGAAAGCTTTATTCCGTAATGAGGAAATTGAACTGGAATGTTTCGATCAGGAACCATTAGCAGCTTATGTTTGGAAAACTACAGCGGATCCTTTTGTGGGAAAAATAACTTATTTCCGTGTATATTCTGGAATAATCAGTTCAGATACCAAGGTATGGAATGCAAATAAGGAGACAGAAGAGCGATTGGGAACATTAAGTGTAATGCGTGGTAAAGAAACCATTCCGGTCAAAGTAGTTCATGCAGGTGACATTGCTACCGTACCAAAATTGAGCGTTACTTCGACGGGAGATACATTGTGTGATCGCAGCCGCCCGGTTATATTACCCATTCCAGAATATCCACATGCATTGTATCAGGTAGCGGTATTCCCCAAGACACAAGCAGATTCGGCGAAAATTAGTCCGACTTTGACCCGTTTATGCGAAGAGGATATGACACTATCCTGGCATCAGGAACCTTCGACCAATCAAACAATATTACAGGGAATGGGGGATCAACATATCGACGTTGCAATTCGCAAAGCAGAAACAAAATTCCAGACGTATTTGCAAGTAGATATTCCAAAAGTTCCCTATTTGGAAACCATCACGAAACAAGGTCAGGCTACCTATCGTCATAAAAAGCAAACCGGTGGTGCCGGTCAATTTGCTGAAGTTGCAATGCGCGTAGAACCTCTCCCAGATGCCGATTACGAATTCTCGAATGATGTTTTTGGAGGAGCTATCTCATCCAGCTTCATGCCAGCAATTGAAAAAGGTATTAAAGCAGTCATGAAGGAAGGGGTAGTGGCTGGTTACCCGGTAAAAAACGTAAAAGTATCGGTTTACGATGGAAAAGAACATCCGGTAGATTCAAAACCAGTTGCTTTCGAAATTGCAGGACGTGAAGCCTTTAAATTATGTGTCAAAGATGCCGGACCTGTTTTATTGGAACCGATTATGAACGTCAAGGTAATCGTTCCTGAGGCAAACATGGGAGATGTCTTGGGTGATATGAACACCCGCCGCGCCAGGGTTCAGGGAATGGATACTGAGAAAGGTCGTTCTGTTGTCACAGCTCAAGTACCATTAGCTGAAATGTTACGCTATACTGCTGACTTAAGGTCAATCACAGGCGGTAGAGGTATATTTACGATGGAATTTTCTCACTATGAGGTTGTGCCGGCTCATTTAGCTCAGGAAATTATCGCCGCACGGCAAAAAGAGCTCGAATCCAAGAAGGAGGAATAAAGACTACTCTGGATCGACATTCGGTTTATCACTCTTTTCGAGTGATTTAAATATAAACGAAAAAATAATTGATACAATAATCAGCCCACTGCCTATCCAATACATGGCAGTGGGTTGATGATTATATAAATATCCTGCAAATGCTGAAGATAGGAATAAAGAGATTGCAATAACCATTTCGGAAAAGCCAAAAGCAATTCCCAGGTTTGCTGGTTCGATATAGCAGCGTAAATGTGCAGTACCCATTGTGCGAGCTGCTCGAAATCCTCCCAGGATAAATAGCGCCATTATTATTAAAGATAAATTGGTCGCTTTACATAAAAGAAGCGAGAATAGTAATACAAATCCTTGACCAATTATTAACCCTTTGTATGCAGGTAAAGAACCGATGATGAGATTAAAAATAACAATTCCGGTACCGTTTACAAAAAAGAGGAGGCCAATCGTAGATAGGGAATAATGGAGTTGGTTTTTCAGGAAATTTGGTGTCAAAGGCTGCGGTAGATAAGTTGCAAAAATGATGAAGAAAAGTAAAAAGGTAAAAAGCAAGTAATTTCGACTGAGAACAGAACGAAAAGCTTTAACAGGTTTTGATGTATGGTGAATGGGTTGTGGATGAATGAAATGGATTAAGAGGTTAGAAATAATAATGATCGCAGTCGAAAACACAAAAATTTTCTTTAACCCATAATGATCCCCAATATAACCTCCGATGAGTGGACCAAACATCGCACCTAGATTATAGGCAGCCGAGACAAGGGTCAATACTCTGGCAACGGATAATTTTGACGAAGCATGGGACAAATAGCTGTTTAACGGAGGCATGACAAAACTAGTTGACCCGTAAATGAAGATACTGACGATAAATAATGGTAACGAACGAACGGTCGCCATTAATACCACCCCGATTAAACCAATTGTCCAACCTGCAACGATGATTGGTTTACGACCGATTTTATCGGATAAATAACCAGCAGGAAGATGAACCAAAGCTGCAGCTAAGCTAAAAGTGCCTAATATTCCGCCAATTTCAACTGGTTTTGCACCAAGTTGTTGTAAGTAGAGCGGTAAAAATGACAAGAAGGCACTTTCTCCAAATCCCCAGCTCAGGAGGGATAGCGAGATTAATAAAATGTCCTGCGTCATAAATTATGACACCACCCGCTGGATAAAATTAATGCAAGCTTGAAATACTTGATCTCGTTCAGCGTCTAAAGGAATAATATGTCCGGAATTTTCCACCCATAAAGTTTCTTTAATTCGACTATTAATTGTTTGATAGATATCTTCCATGTGATGGTCTTGAACGCGAATAGTGGGGTCATTTTTAGAGTAAACCAATAGTGTGGGTGCCGTAATTTGTGCTGCCTTTTTTTGTAAAATATGTAAGAAATTGCGAATTTCATAGAGCGCCCTGGTAGCGTCATTCGGATAACGAATATGGTTGGCTTTTTCCGTTTGATTAAACCAGGTGCCTTTACTACGAACAGGGATATATGGATAAATAACTGAAAGAGGTTTAAGGAATTTAGCCCGTGGATCGCGAGGAATATTAAATGGAGCTGCAATCGCAACGACTGCTTTAACTGGGAAGAAAGTTGAAAAGTATAAAGATAACGCCCCACCAAGAGAAAACCCAATAAGGATGACCGGAAGCTTTTCACCATTGAGTAAGTACCAACCATCCTCGATATTGGCAATCCAATCTTGCCAGCGGGCACGGGGCATATCTTGATATTGCGTACCATGCGCAAATAAGCGTATCCCAAGAACGGTGAAACCTTGTGCAGCCAATGCCTCACCAAGAGGGCGCATTTCACGCGGAGAGCTGGTAAATCCATGGACTAATAGGCAAGCAACTTCTCCGTTATGAAAGAAAAATGGTTCAGTCCCTTTGATCAACATCGTCTTTATAAGGTAATCAAATCGCGAGATAGGGTAGATAAAATTTCAGAGCCTGTATCGCTAACATACACATTATCTTCGATACGAACACCAAATTTTCTTGGGAGGTAAATACCCGGCTCAATGGTAAAAGTCATTCCAGGTTGAAGGATTTGTTTATTATCAGCTCGAATGTAAGGCTCCTCATGGGTCTCTAAACCGATTCCATGACCGGTTCGGTGCGTAAAATAATCTCCAAAACCACTCTGTTCAATCTGATTCCGTACAAGCCGATCGATCTCACCTGCTTGTATCCCTGGCATCACTGATTGAGAACCAATCTGGTTTGCATTTTTGACGATTTTATAAATAATCTCGAACTCTTGTGGAGCCTTGCCTATAACAAAGGTTCGAGTAAGGTCGGAAATATAACCATGATATCTGGCTCCCCAATCGATAACAATAACATCTCTTGCCTGAATTTTCCGTTCTGTCGGTATCGCATGGGGGTTGGCGCTGTTTTCTCCCGATGCAATGATTGGGAAAAAAGGTAATTGTGGATCGGATCCGCAGCGTATTAGGTGGATAACTAATTCGTTGGCCAGTTCTTGCTCTGTAATTCCAGGCTTAATGGTTGGCAACGTATTTGTCAGCCCTTCTTCGGCAATTCGGATAGCCTGGGATATCCATCCTTTTTCCACTCCATCTTTTTTTATTCGTAATTCTGATATGAGGCTTTGACACGAACGGATTTCGCTGGAAGGGAAAACCGCGTGAAGGAACTCATATTCAAGAAATCGTAAATGGGTTTCTTCAACGCCAATCAATGAAATGGTGGGGTTATCTAATGCATTACGACTTTTTCGAAATTCCTCTATCCAGGTGCTAGGATCTTCACCATAAGTGATAAAAGTCAGTGGATAAGGTAATTGTTTTACTTTTGTACTTTCTAATTCTGGTAAAAATAGTATTGGTGGATTAGTTTTAGAAAAAAGGAAAAGAATAGGTCTTTCCATTAGATGAAATTCTAACCCAGTCAGGTACACTAAAGTAGGGCTTGGGTTTAGAACTGCTAAATCAAAAGAAGTAGCTTGAAGAAGGGAACGAAATTTGGATTGACGATTTAGGAAAATATTTTCCATAAATACCTTTCCTCCATGAATATAAGTACGAAAATTATACGACCAAAGTGGATAAGATGAAAGTTTATAGAGGCGAATTTATCGTGGTTTCTGAAAAAGAATCAAGAAGGGGTGTTGACAACGTGGGAGTTGTTAGTTTTTCTTGACAGGTTGCGGTCGCTCAGGTACAATTTCATCACCCTGAGAAAGGGCCTGTAGCGCAGTTGGGAGCGCGCTTCAATCGCACTGAAGAGGTCGAGGGTTCGAATCCCTCCAGGTCCACTGGAATGGGAGAAAACCAAACGACCTTACAAATTGAATGGGCCCATAGCGCAGTTGGGAGCGCGTCTCAATGGCATTGAGAAGGCCGTGGGTTCGAATCCCACTGGGTCCACAACAAAACAATACAAAAAAGAGATAGGAGTAGTAAGCTATCTGTCAGCGAGTTGGGAAGATTGGTGAGAGCCCAACAATGTGTGCACAGAACACTACATGGCTGAACTCGCCTGGTTAATCTGTGTTGATGAATGTTAGAGTAGTCAACACCGGTAATTCCGTTATCAATACACGAGTTGGCCTTTATTGGCAAACAGGGTGGTACCGCGGAGATTTTCTCCGTCCCTGAGGACGGAGATTTTTGTTTTTAAAGTTAATTATTGATGGAAATGATTGTGAGAAATTTATCCACAACATCCGGATCAAACTGTTTGCCTTTTGCTGAAATTAATTCATTAATGGCTTCGCTTTTTGAATATGCACTACGATAGACACGTTCATTCGTCATTGCATCAAATGCATCTACAACAGCGAGGATGCGCGATCCCAAAGGAATTTCTTGACCTTTGAGACCATATGGGTAACCAGAACCATCGAATTTTTCTTGGTGGAAAAGAATGATTGGTGAAATGACAGACATAGTCCGAACTGAACGGATGATATTGGCGCCCAATGTTGGATGTAGTCGCATGAATTGCCATTCTTTATCATCAAGTGGGCCGTTTTTAACGAGGATTTCCTCGGGTACACCAATCTTTCCAATATCATGGAGCAAAGATGCCCAATAGGTGATGCGCACTTCTTCATCTCGCATGGCGAATTTTTTCGCAGTGGCAATAGCATGTCGGGCTACTTGTAAACTATGATTTCCAGAACTGGTGACTTGTGAATCAATGTAATGAGATAGGTTTAGGAAAAATTTTATCCAGTTTTCATCTGTTGAAAGACTCATGATGACTCCGCGATAATCATAAAATGGGTTTATACTTTTATGTTGCAATCTATATGCCATAAAAATTATTTTCTAAATTGGAGAACACTATGGTGACGAAGAGAGAATATAATCCAGCAGAAATCGAACCAAGATGGCAAAAAAAGTGGGCTGATGATGGTTTGTATCGTTCTTTGATCGATCATAGCAAGCCAAAACATTACGCATTAACAATGCTTCCCTATCCTTCGGGAGATCTACATATTGGCCACTGGTATGCAATGACACCTTCGGATGCGCGAGCTCGCTTCATGCGCATGCGTGGTTATAATGTCTTATTTCCGATTGGGTTTGATGCATTTGGATTGCCGGCAGAAAATGCTGCGGTGAAGCACAATATTCATCCAAAAAAGTGGACTTATTCCAATATTGAAAGAATGCGGAAACAACTCAAAAGTATGGGGGCTATGTTTGACTGGGAACGGGAAGCGATTTCTTCGGATCCGGAATATTATCGTTGGACGCAATGGTTTTTCGTTCAATTACATAAACATGATCTTGCTTACCGAAAACTATCTCCGGTTGACTGGTGTCCAACTTGCAATACTACGTTAGCGAGAGAACAGGTTTGGGGTGAGGATCGCCATTGTGAACGCTGTGGAACACCGGTGATCAAAAAGAATCTTGAGCAATGGTTTTTCCGTACCACCCAATATGCTGAAGAATTACTCGATTTTTCCAATCTTGATTGGCCTGAAAGAGTACAAACTTTGCAAACCAATTGGATTGGACGTTCTGAAGGTGCTATGGTGATTTTTAAAACCGAACAAGGAGACGATTTAGAAATCTTTACTACTCGGCCAGATACACTTTGGGGTGCAACATTTATGGTTTTAGCACCAGAGCATCCCTTAGTTCAAAAAGTAACGACTGCGGAAAATAAACAAGCTGTTGAGGAATATGTCTTTCAAGCTATCAGGCAAAGTGATATTCAAAGAGAAGCAACCGGAAAAGAAAAAACCGGTGTCTTTACTGGGGGATATGCAATCAATCCGGTAAACCAACAGAGAATACCGATTTGGATCGCTGATTATGTATTGATGACTTATGGGACTGGCGCAATCATGGCAGTGCCAGCTCACGATGAGCGTGATTTTGCTTTTGCGCTTAAATATGGGTTGCCAATCATTCCCGTAATTGAACGAAACGATCATCAAGCACGCTCATTGATCCGTCTTTCAGAGGTAGAAGACTCATTTTTACATTGGTTGGATGAACAAGGATGGATCCAAGAAAAAAATAGCAATGGCTATGGCGTGGTGATCCCTCAAAATGATTTAGAACAATTTATCCATAAAGCGAAAAATGGGATAAAAGCGAATGGTTGGATTGAAGTTGTTGGTTCAGGTTGGGAATTTATTTTCAAAGATAAAAGCTTGAAATTATCATCCATAGCTGCAGAGCAGGAGATATTACACAAAATAAAAATATTAAAACCTGAATTATTGCATTACCGTTCGGTTATGGAATACTTGTGGGATGAAGAGTTTTACCGTCCCGTTCTTTACCATTCAGATCATGGTGAAATGATTCATTCTGAGCAATTTAGCGGCACTCCCGGCGATCTGGCAATTAAGCGAGTCGTAGAGTGGTTAGAGAGCAAAGGAATTGGTAAAGGGAAAGTAAATTATAAACTGCGCGATTGGTTGATCTCTCGCCAACGATATTGGGGTGCTCCAATTCCTATTGTTTATTGTCCGGAACATGGCGCTGTTGATGTTCCCGAAGACCAACTACCGGTTTTATTGCCAGAGGATGTTGAGTGGCGTCCAACTGGTGAAAGTCCCTTAAAACTCCACCCTACATGGCGGTTTACCACTTGCCCTATCTGCGGAAAACCAGCAGAAAGAGAAACCGACACGATGGATACTTTCATGTGTTCATCCTGGTATCACTTGCGATATCTAAGTCCTAAATATGACCAGGGTCCTTTTGATCCGAAAGAATATGATTATTGGATGCCAGTGGACACTTATACTGGAGGTATCGAACATGCCACTATGCATTTAATCTATACCCGCTTCTTCCACAAAGCCTGTCGTGACATGGGTATCACGAAAGGTCCAGAACCGATGACTCAATTACGTAATCAGGGGATTATTCTGGGAGAGGATTCGGAAAAGATGTCGAAAAGCCGTGGAAATGTTATCGCACCAGATCAATTAGTCGAGAGATATGGAGCGGATACAGTACGGGCTTATCTAATGTTTTTTGCCCGTTGGGAGATGGGTGCACCTTGGAATAGTAACGGTATTGAAGGTACTGCGCGGTGGGTGAAGAAGGTGTGGACAACAATCTTAGATGACACTTCTAATAAACATAAAGCAGATAGTCAGGTTTTACGAGGGTTAAGACGTAAAGTTCACCAAACTCTTCGGTCGGTTACTCATGATTATGAAAATTTTGAATTTAACACCGTCATTTCATCTTTGATGGAATTGTTAAACACAATGATAACTGCCAAAGAGAATGGTGCATTTGGGACGCAAGAATGGGATGAGGCAGTAGATATTTATTTGAGAATGATGGCACCTGCAACACCGCATATTGCGGAAGAAATCTGGAGTTTATTGGGAAAACCCTATTCAATCCACACTCAATCGTGGCCAGAGTTTGATGAAGAGGCTGCTAAAGAAGAAACGATAATTATTCCTATTCAGGTAAACGGAAAACTGCGTGATCGTTTGGAGTTACCGGTATCTATTACGAAGGACGAAGCCATCAAAAAGGCGCTGGAAAGTGAAGTGATCCAAAAGCATCTTATGGGATCAGAACCGAAAAAAGTTATTTATGTCCCACAGCGATTGATCAACATTGTGATCTGACTCTAGAAAAGACAGGTGTTTGCAATGAGATTTGAAGATCTGAATTGGATGGATATTGAAACTTATTTAAAAACTGATGATCGGCTAATGTTGATAATTGGTGCTTGTGAACAACATGGTTATTTGAGCGTGACGACCGATGTAAAAATACCATTGGCATTAGCTGATGCTGTAAGTCAAAGAACAGGGGTAATTGTTGCGCCTACGATAAATTATGGATGTTCCCCATATTTCCAATCTTATCCCGGCACAATCAGCCTGCGCATCAACACCTTGTTGAACCTGTTAGAGGATGTAATAAGTTCAATTTACCAATCTGGATTTCGCAGGGTTTTAGTTCTAAATGGACATGGCGGTAATTCGTCTGTGCGCACTTTTTTATATGAAATGGCAAATCGTTACCCCGAAATGAAATTTGGATGGTACGAATGGTGGAAGAGCCCGGCTGTGGAAGGAATATCGCGAAAATACGATCTCAAACCGACCCATGCAAACTGGTTGGAGGCATTTTCTTTTACTATTGTTTCAAATCTTCCTGAAAAACCAAAACCAGAAATTGAGGAAAGTGCCATTGTCCATAAGGATGAAATAAAAAATTTGTATGGCGATGGTTCGTTTGGTGGCTACTATATCGCTTCCGTTCCAATTATGGATGAAATGTTTAATGCTTGTGTCGATGAAATATTGGATCTATTAAACTTTACAACTACTTTATAAAAGAAAGGACAAATATCACATGGAACAAACAAAGAAGATTATTCATACTAATAATGCACCGAATCCAATTGGACCTTATTCCCAGGCAATCAAAGTGGGGAATCTGCTTTTTACAGCAGGGCAGTTAGGTTTGGATCCGCAAACCAATAATTTAGTAAATGGTGGTATTGAAGCTGAAACACATCAAGCCTTAATTAACATCAAACATATTCTCGAAGAAGCTGGGTCATCATTGAATAATGTAGTGAAAACAACGGTATATTTACGTGACATGAATGACTTTCCTGTGATGAATAAAATATATGCCGAGTATTTTACGAAAGAATTTCCAGCTCGGACAACCGTGCAAGCAGCAGCGTTGCCAAAAAATGCGGCGATTGAGATAGAGGCAATCGCGGTCGTGTGAAATAATAGCGCAAAGAATTATCCAAGCCCAATAGGCTGAAGGTCCAAAGGAATTGTAAAGGTAAAATAATCCTTTGGAAATATAAGTATGTTTATATTGCAGTGATAAGTTTTTTATCTCTGCATATTTGTTATTCTTTCTACTAAAAAACGCAATGAGAGAGAAAATTTGAGTGGCTAAACCACTTATCTTGGATTTGCGCCGTTTGTGTTACAAACAGGTATAATTTCTCAAAGCATGATGATACCTAATATTAGTGTAATTATTCCATGTTATAACGAACAAGATACGATAACGTTGCTTCTTGATGCAATTTACCAGCAAACTTACCCGAAAGAAAATATCGAGGTCTTGGTCATTGACGGTTTATCCACGGATGACACGCGGGTAAGCATAGTCAAATTTATGGAAACACACCCGGACATAATCATCAAGACCATTGATAACCCAGAACGGATTATCCCTGTTGCATTAAATAAGGGGATAAAAGCAGCTTCTGGTGAAATCATCATCAGATTAGATGCGCATAGTATTCCTCAGCGTGATTATTTAGAAAGATGTGTTTATGCGCTGCAGGATAATAAAGCAGAAAACGTAGGCGGGATTTGGGTGATAAAACCAGGTGCAGACAATTGGATTGCTCGTGGGATTGCAAGAGCAGCTTCGCATCCATTAGGGGTGGGTGATGCGCGTTACCGTGTAGGTGGTGAGGCGCAATATGTCGAAACAGTTCCTTTTGGAAGTTTTTATAAAAGCTTATTTAATAAGGTTGGTTATTTTAATGAGAATTTACTCACAAATGAAGATTACGAATTTAACCAGAGAATCCGGCAAAGTGGTGGAAAAATTTGGTTTGACCCCTCTATTAAGTCCATTTATTTTGCGCGCAAAACTTACGGTGAATTAGCAAAACAGTACTGGCGATATGGCTATTGGAAAGCAAAAATGCTCCTGCAGAATCCGCACAGCTTACGCTGGCGGCAAGCAGTTCCGCCATTATTTGTTATTTCCATACTACTCGGGATTATTCTGTCAATTTTTTATCAGGAAACATTAATCCTTGTAATTGGTGAACTCACGTTATATTTGGGTATATTAATATTAGTGGCAGCTCGTGAAGCGAAAAAAACGCATGATTTTTCATTGATATTTGGTATGCCAATTGCAATGATGATTATGCACGTTTGTTGGGGTATTTCTTTCTTATGGAGTATGTTTACTAATTATGGCAAATCAACGGACTGAGCTTCCAAGTCGTCCCTGGCGGCTACGTTTTTCCGAAAGGCGCTCGTTGCTTCTTTTCGGAGATTTTGTTGCGGCATCAATAGCCTTTTATATTGCTTTATATACTTGGGGGCATAGCGATCGGTTTATTGGATTCACTTGGGAATTCATCCAAAGAAGAGTCCCACCATGGTTCTTCCTTTTTCCTTTAGTTTGGATTCTTTTACTTATTGAACTGTATGATATTTACCGAGCAGCGGATTGGGAAGCAACAATCAAAGGTGTTGCAACAGCTGCGTTGATTGGTTTTCTTTTATATTTATTTTTATTCTTTTATTACGCTTCTCCCCCCAGATCATTATTACCCCGCCGAGGAATCGCGACTTTTCTTTTGTCTGCAACCATTTTGACTTTATTATGGCGGCGTATCTATATCAAGGTGTTTACATTGCCGCAATTTATGCGGCGGGTAATTGTGGTTGGCGGAGGTAGCTCAGGAAGCTTATTAATTGATGTCTACCAAAATTTAAAATCGAAGCCATTTGCAATTATAGGGATTATCGATGATGACCCAGCTAAGAAAGATGGAAATATTCAGGGCATTCCCATTCTTGGAAATAATGAAAAATTGTTGGAATTAATCCAAAAACATGAGATTTCAGATATTATCGTAGCAATTTCAGGTACGATCAATAGCGATATGTTTGAGGCATTAATCACCGCACAAGAAAGCGGTGTAGAAATTACCCAAATGGCCAAAGTCTATGAACAATTGTTAGGAAGAGTGCCTATTCGTATATTAGCTGCGGATTGGATTTTGCGTTCATTCGTCGATGAAGCATCAGTGAGTATATTTGATGAATTTGTCAAGCGTTTACTGGATATCGCCGGCAGTTTAGTAGGTGTTTTTATCTTATTAGCAACTATGCCTTTCATTGTTCTTGGAATCGTGATTGATGATGGTTTCCCTATTTTTTACACCCAAGTACGCTTAGGCAAAATGGGGAGACCTTATTCTCTCATTAAGTACCGTACGATGAGGAGAGATGCCGAAGCAGATGGCAAACCTCGTTGGGCGAAGGAAAGCGACGAAAGAGCCACGCGCATTGGCAGAATACTCCGTAAATCACATCTGGATGAATTACCCCAGTTTATCAATGTCTTACGCGGGGAGATGTCATTGGTAGGTCCACGGGCAGAGCGACCGGAATTAGTAGAATATTTTGAGAAGAACGTTCCTTTTTACCGAGCCAGGTTATTGGTAAAACCAGGTTTAACAGGGTGGGCGCAGGTTAACTATGGCTATGCTTCAACTATTGAGGACACGATTATCAAATTGGAATATGACTTGTTTTACATCAAAAATAAAAACTTATTAATGGATATATTAATACTATTGCGTACTCCTTCTACGGTAATCGGTCTGAAAGGGCGTTGAATCCGCATAGGATAAAAGAAGAAGTCAATGGATTGGGAAACTTTTACCAAGGATCATCCAAACGCTCATGTTTTACAAACGCTTGAGTGGGGCAAATTGAAAGAGCAATTTGGTTGGAAAATGGATCATTTGATACATAAAGAGTGGGGTGCCCAGATTTTGATTCGTTCCATACTACCAGGTATGAAAATGGCTTATATCGCGAAAGGACCACTCGCACCAAATTCAAATATAAAAAGCTGGCTGAATGGAGATGAATGCGGGGCTGATTTTCTAAAACAGGTGGATGATTATTGTCGGGAGCATAAAATCTTTTTTATCAAGATAGAATCCGATGAAGAAGAATGTGGATCAATACCCGCAGGTTTTATCCGCAGTTTCCATGCTATTCAACCGCTCAATACGATCTTGGTAAATATAGCAGATGACGATGAAAAAATTTTAGCGCGGATGAAACAAAAAACAAGATATAACATTCGTCTCGCGGAACGAAAAGGGGTTAAGGTAGAGGTATCAGATGATATTGAGACATTTTATCAATTAGCAAAACAAACCAGTCAACGAGATCGGTTTGGCATTCATTCCCTTAAATATTATCAAACTGCCTATCAAATTTTCCATAACCGCGGACAATGCGAACTATTTCTTGCAAAATATGCAGAGACTGCGATTTCCGGTATTATGGTTTTTGCTAATGGAATGCGCGCCTGGTACTTTTATGGTGCCTCATCGAATGAATACCGTGAAGTGATGGCACCCTACTTATTGCAATGGGAAGCCATACGTTGGGCTAAGAGGATGGGCTGCAGTGTTTATGATCTTTGGGGAATACCGGATTATCGTGAAGCATACCTCGAAAATAATTTTATGAAAACGGAAGATGGTCTTTGGGGCGTATATCGGTTTAAACGGGGATTTGGTGGACGTGTCTTTCGATCAGCGGGTGCTTTTGATAGGGTATATAACCCCAGACTTTATCAATTCTATCGTTTATTATTTAATTTACGTCGGCTGGGGGTATAGCTATGCAATATGAGCATCCTGCTTGGGATGATATTATTTCATTTTTACCTGAAGCACATGTTTTACAGACTATAGAATGGGCACAGGTAAAATCCCACTTTGGATGGAGTGCGATACCCAAAATCTGGTATCAAAACAATGATATTGTTGCAGCTGCCGTAATTTTACAACGCGAAATGAAAATACCACTGATTGGGAAACCATTGAAATTACTTTATGTACCGAAAGGTCCACTCCTAAAAGATTGGAATGATATGAATTTAGTTAAGAATGTGATAGAGGACCTAAAGCAGATTGGACGAGACTTTAACGCGCTATTGATAAAAATAGATGCGGATGTTGAAATTGGAAGGGGAGAACATAATGACGAATTATGGCGTTTAAATTTGCCTCGAAAGACAAATGAGTATCTCCAAAATCTTGATATAAATCAAACTGGTTACCGGATAATTGATTACTTATATACAAGTGGTTGGATATTTTCTAAAGAGCAAATTCAATTCCGCAATACGGTGATATCCGATCTCACTGCTGATGAAGATACACTGCTTCGTAATATGAAACAAAAGACTCGATATAACATAAGACTAGCCGAAAAGAAAGGAGTTACTATCCGAGAGGGTTCCAAACAAGATTTTCCCGCCTTATATAATCTATATACTGAAACAGCTCAGCGTGATGGATTTATTATTCGTGATTATCGTTATTATGAAACCGTCTGGTCGATATTTTTAGACGGAGCAGAAAAAGGGGAAACATTAAAAAAGCAATCCCAGTACCCAAATTATTGGCGGTTTAACCGAGAAAATCGTCCAACTGCATTGATATTAATTGCAGAATATGATCAACAACCAATAGCTGGGATTATCTTATTTGTTTTTCAAAACAAAGCTTGGTTTATCTATGGGATGTCTTCATCTCAGCATCGGGATAAGATGCCAAATTATTTGTTGCATTGGAAAGCCATGCAGATACTTCGACAACTTGGAGTGAAAGTGTATGATTGGTGGGGTGCTCCTGACCAATTTATTGAAACCGATCCGATGTACGGAGTATATCGATTTAAAATGGGATTCGGAGGAAATGTTGTCAGGCGGATTGGAGCATGGGATTATCCATTACACCAAACTGAATATACCTTCTATCAGGTCATTTTACCCAAATTATTAAGTGTTTTTAGATTGAAAGAAAGGATTGGTTTATCATGATAGAAAATTTATCCAAGATACCTAGAGTAAAAATAGGCAATTTACCGACGCCTGTCGAAGCGATGCCGCGTCTAGCCACCCAACTTGGTGTGCGAGAGTTATGGATAAAAAGAGATGACTTAACCGGGTTGGCGTTTGGCGGAAACAAAGTTCGAAAATTAGAATTTTTCTTTGCAGATGCACTGGCAAATGGAGCAAAAACCATTCTTACTGCTGGGGCGATTCAATCTAACCATTGTCGGCAGACCGCTGCAGCTGCCGCTAAATTTGGATTGAATTGTACTCTAATCTTAACCGGCGAGCCCCCTTCGAGAAAAAGCGCTAATTTGTTACTGGATGAACTTTTTGGAGCCGAGGTGGTTTGGTGCGATAAAGAAAAAAGAGAATCGAAATTACAAGAAGTATATCAACAAGCTTGGGCAGATGGAAAACGACCATATCTCATCCCTTACGGCGGGTCCAATGCAACAGGTGTGCTCGGTTACACTTTAGCTGTTTTTGAATTAATTAATCAAGGATTTAACCCAGATGTGATTGTTTTCCCGTCTTCTTCAGGTGGTTCTCAGTCAGGCCTTGTCCTGGGTTCACTTATGGCTGGTGTAAGTTGGGATATTTTAGGTATTAGTGTTGACGCGCCTGAAGCAACTCTTAAAGAAAAAATATTAAAATTAATCCACGATGCGATCAGCAATTATCAATTTGATGTGAAAATGGATGCAACGAAAATTCACATTAATGATCAATATCTTGGCAAAGGATATGGAATTCCGACCGAAGCAGATATAAATGCTATTCGGACTTTTGCACGCGCAGAGGGTATTCTGCTTGATCCCGTTTATACAGGCAGGGCAGCTGCTGGGATGATTGATCTCATTCGCCAAGGGGTAATACCACCTGATGCGAAAATTTTATTTTGGCATACTGGAGGTAACCCGGCATTATTTGCCGATATATATGAGCCGATAATTATATAAAAATTAATTTCCTGAAAATCTAAATTTTACATGCATCGAGATCCATTTACGGAAAATTAGACGGCGTAAAACCTGTTTTGCATTATAAATACTGGGAAGGTCTGGCTCAATGTTATTATATAGAAAGTCTTGATATTGGTTAAGAATTAATCGAATAAATGGTTCTCCTTGTGGCAAAAGAGAAATGAGCAAATTAGCTCGCTCAATTGGCGTGGCTGATGAAGCGGGCAAATTTCCGAGTAATTTTAAGGCAGAATTTATCTGTAAGTAAGCTTTTTCAATTGGCGTCAGTAGTTGTTTTCGATTCCAATTTACCAGCGATGCAGGTGGATTGATGCCTCTTGTACGTAAATTTGTTTCGATCGTTGCTGGTATCTGTATGGATAACTTTTGTAATTGGGTTTTGTGAAAATATGAATAAATCCCGAGTGCTAACATGGAAATTATTAAAATGGATAACCAGAAGTAAGAGGGGAGTGCGGGTTTTGATTTAGGTGGCTTATTTTGGTGGCTCTGTTGTAGTTTTTTAAGGGCCTCTTGGATTTGAGCATTGCTTTCATTAGCGATATTGGGTGGGGGTATCGTCAGATCAGAAAGTGGGCGAATGATTTCGGGCCGGTTGGGGGTCGGTTCAAATTCCACCCATCCGACATTGGTGAAATACACTTCAGGCCAAGCGTGAGCATCGCGTTGGATCACTTGATAAACATTGGGGCTGGTGATTTTGCCTTGTGCATAACCTACTGCTAACCGTGCAGGGATTCCGATGCTACGTAAAAGGATCACCTCAGCGGATGCAAAATAATTGCAAAATCCCCTTTGGGCATCGAACAAGAACCAATCGATAAGTTCTTTATCTTGGGGTAATTCTTGTAGTGTTTCACTATATTGCAGGTTTTGCCGTAAATATTCGGTAACTGCAATTACTTTGTCATATTCAGTAGTCTCATTTACTGTGATTTGATGGGCTAGTTGGCGTGTACGAGGAGTTATAGAATCGGGTAATTGTAAATAGCGCTCTTGAATTGCTGTGGGAAAGGTTTCACTCGCCTGACGCAATTTTTGGATTGTTGTTCCACTCAAGGAAGATCGCACAGTATAGGTTGTTCCACTACCTAACGTGTGATTAGATTGAAGTGTAAGTAAATCTACAGTTCCATCGGGATTAGGAAACAATTCTGCTTTTACACCGAGATTTGTCCATTGTGGTTGTGGAGGAGCAAATAAAGTAATAATAGGTTTATTTAAAGCAAAATAAAAAGTGCTTAAGCCACGCATTCGATCGGGGTAGCGTTGAAATTGTAATTTTGTGGAGCCTGGCTCAATGAACTGCCAAAGCGTATTGGTGGTGCTCCACTGCCCATTCTCGTAAAAGTTGTAAACTCTTGCTCGCCAATAAAGGCTCAATCCTTGAGGTGGTTTTTCTGGTACTAAAACGGAAAATACTTCTTCGTCACTAAGGATATTTCCCTGTCCTAAATTAAGAATTCTTCCGTAATAATCTGGAGATGAACCGATTGTAACTTTCAAGGATGAAAATGCATTTTCAAAGTCTTCTCGAATAGATTGAAATGGTTGTTTGAGCTTATTCCAAAAGATCTCCATTTGCTGAAAAGAAGAGCGGTTTGCAGGCAGAATCCAAACGATAAAAGACAGGAGAAGTACAAAACGAATAGAAATCTGTAAAATATCATTAGCAAACTGGGAGGGAACTTGAACCCGATTTTCTTTCCATTGGGTGACCTGATGAATTAGATTTAATCGAATCATCAGCAACAAGGAGAAGAAAGTGAAAGCAATCAGATACCATATTCGTTGAGGAAGTAGGGGATCGTAGGAGTGAATTAAAGTAATTGTCACAAATAGGGGTATCAGGATTTGCCAGGTGGCAGCATTCCTAGAGAAACTATAACCGCTGTTTAATCCAATAAACCAAAAAACAATCATCATCAATAAAATAAATAAAAGATTGTCTTGAACAGGTTGATTGAGAATAAGTTGATGAGCGGTTCTACTCAAGCGTAATAATAGTAGATGAATTCGGTCTAACCATAAGATATCCTTTTGAAATGTCAAGCCACACATCCATAGGATAAAAAACAAACTGTAACTGACTATCAATACGATTTTGAAAGATTTTGGAAACTTACAAGCCCCGAGGGCAATACCAAAGATTAAACCAAAGGTTGCAATCGTGGAAGAAAATCCTAAATCATTAGTCCAATTGGTGACGATTAACCTCCGCGCGGTAATCCACAGGATAATCCAAATAAGAAATATCGCTACCCAATCGTGTGTTGGACTTAACCTGGAGTTCTCCTTTGTAGTAAACGAGGGGGTAATTAACTGAGCCATGGTTTAGTAAATATCATTGAGAAAAAAGTGACAAAAGTCCAGAAAAACTCATCCATAGTAAATTGAAATCAGTAAAAGAGTATGGTAAAATTTGCTGGAAATACCAACAAGTGGAGGAGCTTTCATGCTGAATGATTGGCTATACATCGGATTGATCCTTATCATCGCTCCTATCTTTCCTATCATGGCTTTAATTATCCCACGAATCCTCGCCCCTCATAAACCAAGTTCATTAAAGTCGGAGACATATGAATGTGGTGTAAAAACGGTTGGGGAAACATGGGTGCAGTTTAAAGTTCAATATTACAATTTTGCCTTGATATTTTTGATTTTTGATGTTGAAATTGTATTTTTATTCCCTTGGGCTATCGCATATCACCAATTACCATTATTTGCAGTTATTGAAGGTATTCTTTTCATCTTAATTTTAGTCGCTGGACTTATCTATGCCTGGCGCAAGGGGTTTTTAGAATGGTTCTAATTAAATATAACAGAAAAGGCTGATGGTAAACACATCAGCCTTTTTGCGCGCATTGGTAAAAATAACAGGAATTGTTTAGAGGAGTATTTGGATGTCTGATCCAGTAAACTTAATTGCTAATTGGCTAAAGACGGTTTTGATAAATTGGGGTGTTTCACCTACTTGGATAACAGTGATTTTATCCGCAATTGGGGTTGTAGTATTAGCATCAGTAGTGCTTGTATTAGATATCTTTCTGGTTTGGGTGGAAAGAAAAGTTGTCGCTCGTTTTCAGGATCGGTTAGGACCGAACCGTTTAGGACCATTTGGTTTATTTCAACCCATTGCTGATGTCATTAAACTTTTACTGAAAGAAGACATTACCCCGGATAAAGCGGACAAATTTTTATACAACCTATCCCCGGTAATTGCTCTTGCTACAGTTATCATGCTTTGGGCGGTAGTTCCCCTGGCACCAACTATTTTTGGTAGTGATATTAATGTTGGGGTATTGTATATCATTGCAGTTGGATCGATCAGTACTTTAGGGATCTTAATTGCGGGATGGGCGTCCAATAATAAATTTGCATTAGTTGGCGCTTTCAGAACTGTGGCGCAAATGGTTTCTTATGAAGTCCCAATGGTGATTTCTATCCTCATTCCCGTAATTTTATCTCGCAGCATGGGGATTAATACGATTGTTCATAGTCAAACCGTTTGGTATATTGTATTAGCCCCGGTTGCCGCAATCATTTTCCTCATTTCCTCTCAAGCAGAATTAGGCAGAGCACCTTTTGACATTTCAGAAGCAGAATCGGAAATTGTAGCTGGATTTCATATCGAGTACACGGGAATGAAATTTGGTTTGTTTTATGCTGGAGAACTGTTACATGCATTAACTTTAGGCGGTTTCTTCGCTACTTTCTTTTTAGGCGGATGGCGTGGTTGGGGGGTAGAAACATACCCCATTTTAGGGATTTTCTATTTCTTTGTTAAAGCCTTTTTTATGTATTGGGTGATCATGTGGATCAAGTATTCTTTCCCCCGAGTGCGCATTGACCAAATGTTGAATTTGAATTGGAAATTCTTAACCCCGCTTGCTCTGGCAGCTTTAATTATAACTGCTTTATTAGACAAGCTGTTTCAAAATGCATCGTATAGCGTATATGTCTTGGTAATGTTTTTGAGTAATGTCATTTTACTTTATATCGCTTATCTCGTCGTTGGATCCTATGCCCGCGCAGAGCGGAAAAGGGTAGCGGATCCAGAGAAAATTCGCGTAAATTTTCCAATAAAGTCAAGCGGAAGTACTATCGAACCTAGATCTACATCAGAAGGGGCTCACGTATGACGCCATTACAAATTATTTTTCTTATTGTAGCCGCAATAACACTCGGCGGTGCATTGATGGTAGTCACCACCCGAAACCTTGTTCATGCCGCACTATGGTTAGTGCTCAGTTTATTCGGAATAGCGATCATATTTGTACTATTGGATGCTGGATTCTTCGCTGTTGCTCAAGTGGTGATTTATATTGGAGCCATAGCGATATTAATGATATTTGCCATTATGCTTACACGACGTGTGGCAAAGGATAGTGGACCTCAGATTAATGCGACCTGGCCGATAGCTGGCATTGTCACTTTAGCGTTGTTTGGTGGTTTGTTTACCGTTCTTCAAAATTGGCAACAGATTCATGTCTTGCCGCCATCATTTCCTGAAGGATATGATCCACTACAACAGCTAGGGGTGGAGTTAGTATCACCTAATGGATACTTGATTCCTTTTGAAGTTGCATCCATCCTTTTATTAGCAGCTTTAATTGGAGCAATTGTGATTGCATGGAGCAAAACAAAATAGGAGTGCCGAAATGATTCCTCTTTCCTGGTATCTCATTTTTGCAGCGGCTTTATTCTGTATAGGACTCTTTGGTGTCTTGTCACGGAAGAACGCCATCGCTATCTTGATGGGGATTGAATTAATGTTGAATTCAGTAAATGTCAATTTACTTGCATTTTGGCGATACCTTAACCCTAACTTTGTCGCTGGGCAAGTGTTTACCGTAATCGTTTTTGCAGTAGCAGCATCTGAAGTGGCGGTGGGTCTGGCTTTAATCATTTCCATTTACCGACGCCGAAGTACTATTGTTGCCGAAGAAATCAATTTATTGAAGTATTAATTGGATCAATAATCCTGACATTATCATGGAGGATAAATGACGACTGAATCAATCATCTGGCTGATACCGTTGCCTCCGGTCCTGGCTTTTTTCTTAATTGTACTTTTTACAAATCGAAACAAAGGATTGAGTCATTCTATTGCGGTTGGCGCGGCATTTCTTTCGTGGTTGGGGAGTATGGTGGTTTTCTGGCGGGCAATTCACACCCCAGAACTAGGAGAGCACCCATTTACCTCAGCGATAAATTGGTTACCAATGGGTAATTCGTGGTTTACCATCGGTATCCAAATCGATCCATTATCTGCCGCAACTTTGTTCTTTGTTGCTTGGACGATTTTGATGATATTCATCTATAGCGTTGGCTATCATAATTATGGTCAACCAGCTGGTGATCATGATCGTCCAGGACTTCCCCCGCATGGTGCAACAATCGTTGATGATCAAGGACATAAACATAAAGTCCCTTCGATAGAACCAATGTATTCTCGATTTTTTGCTTTTATTGGTTTATTTGCATTTGGTATGTATTTATTGGTACTCAGTGATAACATGCTCACCCTATTTGTCGGGTGGGAAATAATGGGGTTGTGTTCTTATTTGTTGATCGGCTTTTGGTATGCAAAGCCATCAGCTCGTGCAGCAATGATCAAAGCATTCATGACAACTCGGGTTGGCGATGTATTTATGCTACTTGGTATTGCTTATTTATACTCCCAAACCGGTACACTAAATTATCGTAATATTTTCTACAATGAAGAAATACTAAGAGAACTCGCCTCGACGCCTTCGTATATTGCCGGGCTTTCAGCGGCGGGTTTAATTGGCTTGCTACTTTTCATTGGTGCAGTCGGGAAATCAGCCCAATTCCCATTGCATGTTTGGTTGCCGGATGCAATGGAAGGGCCTACGCCTGTTTCTGCGATGATTCATGCTGCCACAATGGTTTCAGCCGGCGTATATATGGTCATCCGCATCTTCCCCTTACTAACAGCTGGAGCTGGACATGGTGTCATGACCTCAACGATGTTGATTATATCTATCATTGGTGCCGGCACAGCTTTATTTGCAGCCACAATCGCGGTAGCACAAAATGATATCAAGCGCGTTTTAGCCTATTCCACTATCTCTCAATTGGGTTATATGATGGCAGCCGTTGGGATTGGAGCCTATGTCGCGGCAGCATTTCACCTGATCACCCATGCATTTTTCAAAGCATTATTATTCTTGGGTTCAGGCTCGGTCATTCATGGTATGGAACATGGCGTGTTGCACACCGGTGAAGAGATTGATCCTCAAAATATGCTGAATATGGGTGGTTTGAGAAAGAAAATGCCAATCACTTTTTGGACCTTTTTGATTGGCGGATTTGCGCTTTCGGGTTTTCCACTGATAACAGCAGGGTTTTGGAGCAAGGATGAGATCCTATCCGAAGCATTTGGAAATGCGCATTGGGTTGTCTTCGTCACTTTAGCTTTAGCTGCGTTATTAACTGCATTTTATACAATGCGCCAAATCACCTTGACCTTTTTAGGAAAGCCCCGCACAAAATCTGCTGAACATGCGCAAGAAACACCATGGACAATGACAATGCCTTTGGTTATTTTAGCTGTATTTGCTGTTGCGGCAGGTTGGGTTGGTATACCGGAACATTTTCCCGTGATCGGCGGCATAATTCCAAATTGGTTTCATTCTTTCGTCGGTAGCACTTTGCTCGAAGAACCCGAAGCGGTATCGTTCAATGCAATACCGCTGCTTACTTCATTGGTTGTAGCCTTAGGTGGGCTTTGGTTAGGCTGGATGGTTTATAAGAAGTTTAAAGCGGGCGAAACGGATCCGTTAGAGAATTGGTTAGGTTCTATTTATCCCGTCTTGAAAAATAAATATTATGTGGACGAATTATACGATGTTGTCTTTATCAAACCGGCGATTTGGTTTTCAGAAGTATTTACTTATTTATGGATGGATCGAAAAGTCATCGATGGTATATTACATGCGATAGCCTTTGTTGCTTATCAATTAGGCTCGATCTTCCGTAACTATTTTGATAAACCTATTGTCAACGGCTCGGGTGATTTAGTTGCCAATGTAACAAAATCAACCGGTCGCTCTCTCCGAGTGATGCAGACAGGGCGAGTCCAACAATATATGGTCATGGCTTTATTTGGGTTTATCACCATAAGTGGATTGATGTTTTATTTGATACAACGACTTATTTTGCGATAGGTTTTGTCAGCAGGAGCAAAAAATGGAGTTTATGACAAATCATCTATTAAGTTTTATCCTTTTCTCTCCGGCGATTAGCGCGTTGATTATCTTGTTAATTCCCAAGGAACAAGAGAAATTAATCAAATGGGCAGCATTCATCCTCAGTTTAATACCGTTAGGTTTTTCTATTTATGTTTGGTTTTTATACGATAAAGGTGTAAAGGGATTTCAATTTCAAGAGCTAGCAGTCTGGTATTCCGCTATCAATTCCTCATATCATATCGGAATAGATGGTATTTCTCTGACGATGGTTTTGTTGACCACATTATTGACGCCTTTAGCATTGTTAGCTTCTTTTAGCGTAAAGGAAAATATTCAATCCTACATGATTTTATTTTTCTTACTGGAGATGGGGATGCTGGGGGTATTTTTAGCGCTGGATCTGTTGCTCTTCTTTGTATTTTGGGAGTTTGGACTAGTTCCGATGTATTTCTTAATTAATCAATGGGGAAGTGAAAAAGGAGAACGCGAGATTTGGGGAGGAAACAAAATTCCTGCCCGTACTTATGCATCGTTCAAGTTTATGATCTATACCATGGCGGGTTCTTTAGGATTATTATTAGCTATCCAGATGATTGGGGTAGTTTCTGGTACTTTTGATATTCCAACTTTATTTGAGAAATGGACTTCATTAAACAAAAGCGTGTTTGGATTGGATATCTCGGTCGTTAAAGCGATTGCTTTTTGGGCGTTTACTTTAGCTTTCGCGATTAAAGTTCCAGTCTGGCCTTTTCACACCTGGCTGCCAGATGCCCATACTGAAGCGCCAACTGCTGGGTCGATGATTTTGGCAGGTGTTTTATTGAAGTTAGGTGCATTTGGATTTCTTCGCTTAGTATTACCGCTTTATCCAGCCGAAGCGCATCAATATGCCCCAGCCTTAGCCTTTTTAGCAGTGATGGCAATCGTATTTGGCGCCTTTGCATCTTTTGGGCAAACTGATTTCAAACGATTGGTTGCGTATTCCTCTGTCAATCATATGGGATTTGTCGTTTTGGGGATAGCAGCAGCGGCTTATGCGATGAATACCCCCGATGCGAATATAGCCTTAAATGGTGCGGTCTTACAAATGTTCAATCATGGTTTATCTGCAGCAGGAATGTTCTTCCTGGTCGGAGTTATCTATGAGAGGACGCATACCCGCGATTTAAATGAATTTGGTGGTTTATTCCCACTAGTTCCGGTTTATGGTGGGATATTAATATTTACATCCATGGCATCATTGGGTTTGCCCGGTTTAAATGGATTTATCTCAGAGTTCTTGGTAGTACGCGGCAGCTGGCCGATATTTACTTTCTATACCGCGATTGCAATGCTGGGTTTACTTTTTACTGGAGCATATATTCTCAAAGGAATCAAACAAGTGCTGCATGGGCCACTCAATGAAAAATGGGTTGGACATTTAACAGAAATCAAACTCCGGGAAATTTTTGTAATTGCCCCCTTAATGATTCTGATGTTATGGATCGGGATTTGGCCAGCCTGGATCTTAGATGTTATCAACCGTGCTGTGCAATCTATATTTTAGTGTGAATGTCATCATGCGCATTAGAGAATCTGTCAACGTTATGGTTTCGAGGTGAAGAATGCAATTTCCGATCTTATCTTTTATTGTCTTTACGCCAATTGTAGCTGCGCTGATTATCTTCCTTATCCCAGAAAATAGAAAAGCGGAAGTGCGGGTGGCTGCTTTGGCAGCGGCAACTTTCGCATTAACATTATCTGCTTGGGCATATTTTTCCTATGATGTTTCACTTGGAGGATATCAGTTTGTCGAACAAGTCACATGGCTACCGGCTTTAGGGATATCCTACAAAGTGGGGTTAGATGGTATGAACGCCCCATTAATCCTATTAACAGGCATAGTCATGTTTACTGGTGTGTTAATCTCGTGGGGAATTGATGATCGTCCCCGTGAATTTTTTACGTTTTTGTTTATTTTGGCGACAGGGGTATTTGGCGTTTTTGTTTCGCTTGATTTATTCATGTTGTTTTTCTTTTATGAAATTGCAGTTTTTCCAATGTATTTACTGATTTCCATCTGGGGGTGGAAGGAGACGCGCGAATACGCCGCAATGAAGTTGACATTATATTTGTTTGTCGGTTCCGTTATCGCCTTAGTCGGTGCAATTGCGATGTACTTTGCTGCCGGGCTAGGTACGTTTGATATGCTACAACTCGAACATGCTGGCTTCTCTCGTACATTCCAAATTATTTGGTTCCCATTTGTCTTTATTGGATTTGGTGTGTTAGGTGGTATTTTCCCCTTTCATAACTGGAGCCCGGATGGTCATGTTGCAGCTCCCACTGCAGTTTCGATGTTCCATGCTGGTGTATTGATGAAGCTTGGTGCATTTGCTGCTTTGAGAGTTGGCGTAATGCTTCTCCCTGAAGGCGCAAAAGTACATATGAATTGGATTATTTTATTGACCCTTGTTAATGTTGTGTATGGAGCATTTATTGCTTCGGTTCAAACAGATTTTAAATATGTTATCGGTTTTTCGTCTGTTTCTCATATGGGATTAGTATTGATGGGGTTTGCAACACTATCAAAAGAAGGAATGATTGGTTCTGGAATTCAAATGTTTTCCCATGGGGTTATGACAGCTCTATTCTTTGCTGTGGTTGGTATGGTTTATGATCAAGCCCATACAAGAGAAATACCAAAATTGGGTGGTTTTAGAAAAGTGATGCCAATGGTTGCCATCGCTTTTATCGTCGGAGGTTTGGTATCCATGGGTATGCCAGGTTTCTCTGGGTTCATTGCTGAGTTTCCAATATTTATGGGTGTATGGAAAACACATCCTTGGATCGCAATCGTTGCAGCTATTTCTATTGTAATAACTGCATCCTATATCATCCGGGTCATTGGAAAAGTTTTCTATGGTTCATTACCACAAGAATTTGTCGGCCATGTCCATGATGTTACAGTTCTCGACAAAATCGCCCTTGTTTTCCTTTCTTTAATTCTTATCACTTTAGGTGTATTTCCAGGATGGATGGTGCCACTCGTCCAAAGCGGAGTGCAAAACATCCTGCGTTTATTGGGAGGTGCATAAGTGACTGGCACAATCTTTTCACCGCAAATGTTCTTTGCTATCTTCCCTGAATTATTCTTGCTCCTAATCGGGTTGATTATTTTTGTTCTGGATTTAATCCTCAATAAAGAACAAAGAAAAACATTAGGTTGGGTGATGGCATTTGGATTAATTTTGGATATTGGATTAAGTTTGCTCATTGCGAAACCGGGTACGGAATCCCAATTAATTTGGGGTGGAATGCTGAGGTTTGATCGGCTAGGTTTTATTTTCCGAATGATGTTTTTGTTTGCCGCAGCAATTACCGCCCTGTTTGCTACGAATTTAGATCAGCTCGGTCGTAGAGGAGAATTTTATATCCTTTTGTTAGGTTCGACATTGGGAATGTGCTTAATGGCATCCTCAGCGGATATCATTATGCTTTATTTAGCAATTGAAACAACTTCTATTCCTTTATACGTTTTAGCCGGATTCTTAAAGGACGACGATAAATCAACAGAAGCTGGTTTCAAATATATGCTTTTTGGCGCGATGACATCAGCAATTATGCTGTATGGTTTCAGTTTGATTTATGGCTTCAGCGGAACCACGAACCTTTATAATCTTGTGACATTTGTACAACAGGGACAAACCTCTCCATTTGTGCTATATGGTGCGTTGAGTCTAATATTGGTTGGTTTTGCATTCAAGATTTCTGCCTTTCCTTTACATTTTTGGGCACCAGATGTGTACGAAGGCGCGCCCACAATGATCTCAGGGTTTTTATCAACTGCGTCGAAAGCGGCAGGATTCTCCGTGCTTGCCCGGGTATTAATGGTTAGTTTTACTCAATTAACCCCATATTGGGTAATTATTTTAGCCGTGATCTCGATTGCTACCATGACGATTGGGAATCTTTTAGCATTAGCACAAAAGAATATAAAACGTCTGCTTGCTTATTCTTCGATTGCCCATGCTGGCTATGCGTTAATCGGTTTAGTCGCAGCATCCGAACTTGGATTAACCGGCTTGATTTTTTATTTGACCGTGTATATCGTCACCAATTTGGCAGCATTTGGTGCAGTCGCAGTATTTGAGAAGACGAGCGGATCGAGTGAAATTGCCTCGTTTGCCGGCTTAAGCCGAAGGTCACCATGGTTGGCAATCATGATGTTGGTATCATTCTTGTCTTTAGCGGGCATGCCACCCTTTGGTGGTTTTGTAATTAAATTTTCGGTATTCGCTGCTGCTATCCAACAAGGATTGATCGGGCTCGCTGTAATTGCAGTGCTTAATTCGATTATCGGCTTATACTACTATTTGACGGTGCTCAAAGTAATATACCTTTATCGTTCTGAGGATGAAAATATCCCGGTTCCGATGTCGAAATCTTTTGTATTAGGACTATCTGTACTAAGTATCGGAATTGTCCTGATGGGTACAGTTATTACACCGTGGTTTAATATGGCTCAGATGGCTGCTAAATCGTTATGGTAATGAGATTTTGGGATTTGGATTGACTGAATAAATTTTTATGTGATAAAATTCCCAAGTCATGGTAGAGGATGATAAGCGACAGAAACAAGCAGAAGCATTTGCAAACGCAAATTTGAAATTGACTGCCGTAGCGGGACAAGTTGGATGTCTCACGTTATTGATTGTATTCGTTGCTTTATTTCTTGGACTTTATTTGGATCGCTTATTGGGAACCAAACCCGTTTTTTTGATTATTCTTGTTTTAGGGTCTGCCCCATTATCTTTATTTCTTACCTATAAAATTGCGATAAATGCAGCAAGGAAAGCAAATACATCTATCATGAAAACTGAAATCAATGGACAACAAAAAGAAAAAGGAGATATAAACGGGTGAGCGAAGAAAAACCAAAAAAACGATTTCACATTAAAACTTTTACAATCCTACTCCTTTTTGCTTTGGGTATCTATGCTGCCTTTATTGGCCCCTCGATATTGAAACCCATTAGCCCAGTTGTGGTATTGCCTGGTGAACCAACCGGATTGGCAATTGGTGGTTTTCAAATAACCAACACAATTTTAGCCACACTCCTTGCCGATCTAATATTAATCGCTATTGCTTTTTTCGGAGCACGAAAATTTGCAAAAAGTGGAAAATTAGTTCCCGAAGGTTTCTATAATGCTTTTGAAGCGTTGGTTCAATATTTATGGGAAACAGTAGAGGGTTCAGCAGGAAAATGGGCAAAAAGGATTTTCCCGATTCCCGCGACCATTTTTTTGTTGATATTTGTTGCAAATATGATTAAACTTGTACCCGGCTTCGAAAGCATCGGAAGAATACAAGAAGTCCATGAAGGGAAGGGATATGCCGCGGTTCAATTATTTAAAATTGGCGGTTTAGGAGTTTATACTCTTGATAAAAACCAACCACGTCAGCCTGCTTTCGAACAGACCAGTGGTAATGAGAACGAAGCTAGTGTAAATACGGAATCTCATCCTATCTGCGATGCATGTGAGATTATCCCCTTTTTACGTGGTTCAGCCACTGACATTAATTTTCCATTTGCTTTAGCATTCATTGCAGTATTTATGACGCAAGTATTTGGCGTTTGGGCATTGGGAATGGGATATTTTGAAAAATATTTCCCAGTAAGAGATTTGCTTTCCGGGAGCCCATTTGGGTTAATTAATTTTGGTGTTGGTATTTTGGAAATTATTTTGGAATTTGCAAAGATTCTCTCATTTGGCTTCCGGTTGTTTGGAAATATTTTTGCTGGGGCATTATTGTTATCCATTATCGGTGCATTAACCGCAGTGGCAGTGCCACCGGTGTTGTATCTTTTTGAGGTATTTTTTGGAATTATCCAGGCGTATGTTTTTTACCTGTTAGCGACAATATTTATTAGTGGTGCTACGGTAAGCCATCATGCCGCGGAACAACATGAATAATCTATTTTAGAAGGAGTTTTACAACGATGAATGATCCAGTTGCATTTGTTACCGGATTAAAACTATTAGGAGCTGGTTTGGCAATGCTCGGAGCAATCGGAGCGGGAGTTGGCGTTGGTTTGTCAGCAATGGGAGGTGTGCAAGCCATGGGAAGAAACCCTGATGCAGCTCCGATTATTCAAACGAACATGATCTTAGGTATGGCATTTTCGGAAGCTGTAGCAATTTATGCTTTAGCAGTGGCATTGATTATCATCTTTGCAGCTGGTTAGTCCCAAGATGAAAGAGGATTAGATGGATAAGTTAGGACTAAATTTAGGATTCTTTTTATTTCAAATTTTCAACTTCACAATCTTGCTTATCTTATTATATGCTTGGGCGTATAAACCAATTCTGAATATGCTCGAAAACCGCAAGAATAAGATTGCCCAGGGATTGGAAGATGCGCGCATCGCAGCTGAAGCCCGGGCTAATGCGGAGAAAGAAGCTCAAGCGATTATTGTTGAAGCGCAAACTGCGGCTGCACAAAAAGTCCGTGAAGCAACCGAACGAGCTGAAATAGCTGCCCGCGAGGTATTAGTAGAAGCGGAAAAGCAGGCTGAAAAGATCCGCAACGAAGCATTAGAAGATGCTGCTCAGGAAAGAGATCGGATATTGCTTGAATTACGCAGTCAAGTGGCTTCGCTAGCTATCGTAGCAGCCCAAAAGTTGATCGGGGAAGCATTGGATGAAAAACGTCAACATGCGTTATTAAAAGAGTTCTTCTCTGGTGTTAAAGGTGGGAAAGTGGTTGTCCTCGAAGGCAGTGAAATCAAAGGTGAATCAGCCGAGATCATTAGTGCTTTACCACTTTTACCAGAAGAACAAGAGGCGGTTAAAAAGGATATTTTGTCAAAAATAGGCGAACAATCCAGTGTTACGTTTCGGGTTGATCCTAAAATATTAGGTGGTTTGATTATTCGTGTAGGCGATAAAGTTTTCGATGGTTCAGTTTCAGGCCAATTAGAATCACTTCGGCAAGCTTTGAAATAAGAAAAGGGAAATTTAGTTTGGGGTTATGGAATTCTCCATGACCCCGTTTTTAATTAAATCGTGATGAAATTAAAAGAATTATTATCAGAATATCCAGAAAATTGGCTGCTCATCTTTCCCTCATCGGGCGAGAAACAGATATATACTCATCTTGATATTCGAGATATAGTTTCTGATTCACGAAGTGTTAAAAATGGGGATTTATACGTAGCCATAAAGGGATTAAATGTCGATGGTCATAACTACATTCGTGAAGCAATTGAGCGGGGTGCAGTAGCCGTATGCGGTTCTGAATATATGGAACCGCTTACCGTTCCATATATTCGTGTAGATAATTCTCGCAATGCTTTAGCGTATTTGTCTGCAGCCATTCGCGGTTATCCAGCTAAACATTTAACCGTCATTGGTGTGACAGGTACGGATGGGAAAACCTCGACCACTACTTTTATCTATCAAATTTTGAAAGCAGCGGGATATTCCAGCGCGATGATCAGCACTGTGAGTGCATGTATTGGCGAAGAAGAAATTGATACCGGTTTTCATGTTACTACACCTGAAGCATATCAAATACAATCTTTGTTAAAAAATATGGTGGAACACTCTCCAGAACCAATCACCCATGTTGTCTTAGAAACGACTTCCCATGGATTAGCTCAAAGGCGAGTGGCAGCTTGTTTTTATGATATTGCCGTTTTTACTAATATCACCCATGAGCATCTCGATTTTCACGGCACTTATGCAGAGTATTTAGCAGCAAAAGCCAGTTTAATTGATGAACTGGCAGTCACACCAAAGAAAAGCAATGGTAATTACCGAACCGCAATTTTGAATAAGGATGATCAATCCTTTGATTATCTGGCAAACCGGGTAAAAAATTATCCTTCACTTACAGCATTTTCCTACGCAATAAAGGACGATGCAGATATTAAAGCAATAGATATTTCAGAAGACTCTATTACTCCACATTTCAAAATACGAGGTATCCATCAAACAGCCAAAATTAGCTTAAACTTAATGGGAAATTATCATATTTACAACAGCCTGGCTGCTTGGGGCGCCACAGTCGAAACATTAGGAGTTAATCCAGATGCAGCTGTAGATGGTTTAATGAAGGTGAAGTATTTGCCTGGAAGAATGGAGCCCATTGACCTGGGGCAAGAATTTATTGCCCTAGTCGATTTTGCCCATACACCAAACGCATTATTACATGCATTGTCTCATGCGCGACGGATGACCGAAAAGAATGTCATCGTAGTATTTGGCTCAGCTGGATTACGTGATAAAGACAAACGCTGGCAAATGGCTGAAATTGCTGTTCAATTGGCAAATAAATCTATCTTTACTGCGGAAGATCCTCGTACCGAGGATATTCATCAGATACTACAGGAAATGAAAACAGGCGCAGAGAAGGCGGGTGGCAAAGAAAATTTGGATTATTTCCTCATAGCGGATCGCAGAGAAGCAATTCGTGTGGCTGTATCTATGGCGACGAAAGGGGATGTGGTCATCTTATGCGGTAAAGGTCATGAACAATCGATGTGTTACGGAACGATTGAGTATGCCTGGGATGACCGAGTCGCCTTGCGAAGTGCAATAGCAGAATTACTCGGTATCCCAGGTCCTGAGATGCCTTTTTTGCCGGATTAGCGGCGTGGAGAAAAATTACTTCCACCAGAGCGACGATCGTCGCGCCGGTTTCCGGAGGGTCTAGAACCAGAGCCTTGGCGTGATGGACTGCCTTTTCGATCCCTGGATTGTGCCTCTTCTGCAGACCAGCCTTCTAACACTGCCGTTCGAGAGAGGCGGATTTTTCCTTGGCTATCAATATCAGTCACCATAACGGTAATTTCATCTCCCACCCGAACGACATCTTCTACGTTATTAATTCTTGTAGAATCTAGTTGAGATATATGCACTAATCCGTCTACATTAGGTAAGATTTCAACAAATGCGCCAAAATCAGCTACCCGGACAACTTTCCCAGTGTAAATCCGTCCGATAACGGGTGTTTCAGTCAGGTTTTCAACCCGTTCCACTGCCATGCGGGCGCTATCACCATCGGTGGCAGATATGAAGACTGAGCCATCTTCGCCAATATCGATTTTCGTATTCGTTTCATCCTGAATACTGCGAATGGTTTTTCCACCTGGACCAATCACCGCACCAATTTTATCGATCGGAATTTGGACGACGGTTATACGAGGAGCATGTGATTTTAGCTCTGGGCGTGGTTCGGGGATTACTTCCAACATTTTTTCAAGGATAAAAGACCGAGCGACGCGGGCTTTTTCCAATGCCTCAGACATAATCTGTGAGTTAATTCCCTTGATTTTGATATCCATTTGTAGTGCGGTGATCCCATTAGGAGTACCGGCCACTTTGAAGTCCATATCACCGTAGTGGTCTTCTAAACCGAGAATATCGGTTAAGATTGCATACCTATCTCCCTCTTTGATTAAGCCCATTGCAACACCAGCGACCGGTGCCAAAATAGGAACACCAGTATCCATTAAGGCTAAGGTTGACCCACATACGGAAGCCATGGACGATGAACCATTAGACGAAAGTACTTCAGAAACTAGCCGTAATGTATATGGAAATTTACTTTCGGGTGGAATAACAGGTAATAGGGCTCTCTCTGCTAATGCACCATGTCCAATCTCGCGCCGCGAGGCGCCACGCAGTGCTTTGGTTTCACCGGTCGAAAATGGTGGGAAATTATAATGGTGCATATACCGTTTACTTTCCGAAGGCGAAAGGCTGTCGATTTCTTGAGCTTCACGGGGGGTTCCCAAGGTAGCCAAAGTAAGGACTTGGGTTTCTCCGCGCGTGAATAAACCAGAGCCGTGTGCGCGTGGGCTAACATCCACTTCACACCAAATTGGACGGATTTCATCTAGGCTACGGCCATCTGCTCGTATTTTTCGTTCAAGGATATTTGATCTGATAATTTGTTTGTACACTTTTTCAAGTGCAGAGCGAACATCTGTTTCTTTTATGTCACTGTCATTACAAAACTCTTCGATCAGATCTTGTTCTAATTTTCGGAATGTCGCGTTTCGTTCGCTTTTAACGTATGGTTTATCCAGTGCTTCACTGATGATGGGGCTCGCTTTTTGGCGTATTTGCTCAACGATATCATCTCGTTCCACATAGGGTGTATAGGATGCTTTCGGTTTTCCAGCGATTTCAATCAGTTTTTCTTGCATCTCAATGAGCGGTTGCAGTGCCTGGTGTCCAAACTCTAAGGCGCTGACCATATCTTCCTCGGTAATCTCGTTGGCACCGCATTCCACCATCAAAATGGCATCTCTTGTGCCTGCGATCCGAAGGTCTAAATCAGAATATTCCAGTTCGGGGAAAGTGGGATTGACGATAAATTCACCGTCAATTCTACCAATCCGAACAGCACCAATCGGCCCGTTCCATGGGATATCAGAAATGGATAAAGCAGCTGATGCAGCATTGACTGCCAGGATATCGATTGGATTTTCCCCATCTGAAGAAAGGGAATACATAATTATTTGTACTTCATTGCGTAAATCTGCAGGGAAAAGCGGTCGTAAAGGACGATCGCTTAAACGAGCAGTGAGAATTGCCTCATCGGTTGGTCGTCCCTCCCGTCGAAAGAATGACCCGGGGATTCTCCCGCCAGCATACATTCTTTCTTCATATTCGACAGTTAATGGAAAAAAGTCATAGCCTTCTTTCGCATCTGGACTCATCGTTGCTGCTGCAAAAACGATGGTATCGCCAACCCTAAGTGTCACCGCGCCACCAGCTTGGAGCGCAATTTTTCCGGTTTCGATTGTAAATAATTTATTTGCAACTTGTGCTTCTACAATTTTTGCTTCTGGTTTCATTTCTATTTCCTAAAATCTAAAATTAACAGCTTTATTATAATGAATTATTTCCAATTCCATTAAATGAAAACTGAGTTTTGAAATATATTGTTCAAAAGCCCCCACTCCACTCTATATTGTTGGCTATATGAGTAGATGGGGAAAATATCCATTTGCCATCTACTCATAAACGGGTTATTTTCGACGAATATTTAGGCGATCTGTTAATGCCATGTAACGGTCAAAATCGTTTCGCCGTAAATATGCTAGTAACCTTCGCCGCCTGCCGACTAATTTTAATAAGCCTCTTCGTGATGATTCATCGTGTTTGTGCGCTTTTAAATGTTCGGTAAGCTGGTTGATGCGGGTTGTTAGCAGGGCTATTTGAACCTCAGGAGACCCCGTGTCATTCTCATGGCGCGAGAACTCCTGCATCAATTTTGATTTACTCTCCTTATCTAAAGTCATGACATCTGCTCCTTATCATAATAAATTTGTTTTGCAGGTCTCCAACTCTGCAGGTTTTGCCGCAGAGTGGGCTAGTCAAAGCGTTTTGATTATACCATAATCCATCCTATATGATTTTTATTGGTAAAGAAATTTTTCTAATTCGACTTGTTGTTCAGATGGGTAATACCTAAGAGTAGAACGAATGATTCTTTTAATATTTGGATGCGGTTTGGATTGATATGCAGAACGGAGCAGGTAAGCGACTTCTTTTGGGGAACGCTTTGTTAGTTCTATCAAAATGTTAGTGATTTCATTTCTAAAGGTCGCTGATGTATCATATAAAGAAGGCTGAATAATTTTGTAGATAGCTGGTAAATAATCAAACGGATATTTTTCTATAGATTGGGAGAGCACTTGATAACCAAACTTTTTTAATGATAGATTATCCTGATTTAACCATTCTTGAACTTGTTCAATTAATTTCGCGGGCTCGGCGGGTAAAAATTGTTCAACAATCGCTTCCCGTAATTGTTTAAGTAAATTTTGATTCTTGCAATTTGTAATCCATTTTTCAAGGAGATAAAAAACCGATTGAGATTCCGTAATCGGTATTGCTGACAGGATGGAAATTGCGGTTAATTTAAACTCAATATAATCGATTTCCCAAAGCGCTTCTGCGAGCTGTAATGCATGCTGTGGATTTGTTTTACTCAATCCTGCTACTTTTTTATCTAGTTCCCGTAATAATGGCGGTGGAACATGATACGATGCTAATAAAGAAGGTAAAACTGATTCTGAACCGGGACGATATACATGGTCAGCATAATCTTCCAATAGTCTCCGCAAATGGATAATAAATTGCTCAGGTTGGTGAAAATCCTTGAGCAATAGATTGAGTTGGTTTTCGATTTTTTGGGGGTTAATCGCTGTCATGGGGGATGAATGTTAAGTCTTTCAAATAAGAAACTGCCTCATCAATGTCTTTGGCAAAGATTAATTCGTCTTTTTGAGATTGGGTGACATAATCCTTCATAACATCAAAAAATTGCTCAATAATATCTTGCCAACCTTTACCAATCAGAATAAGCGGTTTTGGAGGTATGGCTTGTATATCAATTTGTGTCCACATTGCTGCGATCTCTGCCAATGTTCCAATTCCACCGGGTAATGCAATGGCAATATCACACAGGTCAATTAATGCGTATAAACGTTCTCGAAGAGTATGAAAACGTTTTTCTTCGGTGAGGTATGGATTCGGTGCAATGGGGCGCCAATCCTCGATTTGATCACAAGTAATCCCTATGACTTTTGCTCCTGCATCATGAGCTCCTTTTGATACCGCCTCCATCGTGCCCATATAACCGCCATTCAAGATGACAAACCCTTGTTGACCTAATAATTTACCCAAGCGGTATGCTTCGATATAAGCGGTGGAGTCGGGTTTCGGTTGCGATCCTCCAAAAACAGTTACCTTAACGATAGAATTATTCTGAATAAAGTATTTCATGGAGTTCACCATGTCCTGTGGTAGTTTTTATTAAGCTTTTTGAGGGTTGCTAGTTCAAGGTCAATATTGGCAACTTGGGCGATTTGCAGTAAGTATAAAAAAACATCTGCTAATTCCTCTTCTAAAGCAGATTTGTTATTCATCGTATCCCCCCATTGAAACAACTCCAATACTTCAGAAGCTTCCAATACCAGAGAGATCGCCAAATTACGCAACGTTTGGGGGCGTTTACTATTTTCATCATACCACCCTTGTGAAGTGACAAATTCGTTCATTTGGTTAGTTAGTTCTTGTATGTTCATGGAGGGAAATTATATGGTTGTTTCCATAGAAAGTCAACTTTAACCTACGCCACCCGTGATATACTCCAATTAATGCACATTATTTTAACTCATGATCAAGCGGATTTCGATGCGGTGGCATCTTTGCTTGGGGCTGCTTTCTTATTCCCGGGAAGTATCCCGGTTTTACCGCGTAAGGTAAACCGTAATGTGCGGGGATTTTTAACGCTTTATGGTAGTGACTTTCCTTTTATCGAATTGCGCGATTTGCCAGCGGAACCGGTTGATCAAATTACTTTAGTAGACACCCAATCTCTCGCTACCATTAAAGGTGTGCGGAGTGACACACAGATTCAGGTTATAGACCATCATCCACTAAGAGAGGACATCCCTAATCATTGGAGTATAACCGTTGCTTCAACCGGTGCAAATACTACCCTATTAATTGAGTTGTTACAAAACCGCGAATTACAATTGACTTCCATCGAATCCACATTGCTTTTATTAGGAATATACGAAGATACTGGAGCGTTGACTTATTCACGGACAACTGCACGAGATTTAGAAGCCGCTGCTTTTTTATTAGGACAAGGAGCAAGCCTGTCTATTTTAGCGAATTATCTCAATCATCCCTTAACGGATGAACAAAAGAAAATATTTGATACCTTACAGCAAAACCTGCATACCATTGAGGTGAACGGTCACCGAATAGTCATTGCTCAAGTGGATGTTGGGGAAATGGATGAAGAGTTGTCCACGGTTGCACATAAATTACGGGATATTGTGGAAGGAGATGCCTTATTTGTATTAGCTAAAATCAAAAGTGGAGTGCAACTGATTGCTCGTTCTACTTCGGATAGTATTGATGTAGCACTCATCGCAAACCAATTTGGTGGAGGTGG
>DAOTVW010000070.1:0-47014 GCA_034436035.1 Anaerolineales bacterium | reverse complement strand
GGATAATAACGGAATCAATGGTATATCCCATGCTATAATAATATATTAAGTATGTCAACAAATCCCCTTTCTTTGCAAGAATTACTGCGCCTCGCATTGGATACTCCTGTAGAATGGTTATGCGAGTTAGAAGAATTACCCACGGATGTAGAATGGGTCGCTTTATCTTTAACGGAAGCCCAAGCTGGTGATTTATTGCTCTTGTTACCCAGCGAGCTGGATGCAAGTATTTTCCAACAGGCGAATGCCAAGAATATTGCCGCGATATTAGTTTTAGGCAAGTTAGCAGAAGAAAATCAACCAAAGGACTGTCCCATCCCAATTGGATGTGTAGTTGAAGATAAAACGATCAACAAACGGGAGATCCAAAAGCGCTTGTTAGCCGTTCTCATCAATGCACGTGCAGCTGTGGTGGAACGCAGCGCTCGTATTCATGCTCAGCTTGCCCAATTGGAAGCAGAAGGTAAAGGTTTAGATGGACTGGTAAAGGCAATGGCAGAGATCACTGCCCGAGGCGTAATCCTTCAGGATAAACGCGGTGTGGTGTTAGCCCATCACCCCTCTTCTACATTAATCAGTATATGGGAAGATATTCTAAGTCAACTCGGGGAATTGCGCAACTTTCCGGAGCCTCTTCTGGATCGGAAGCGGGTTGGCAGTCAACCCTCCATTTTCACTCAAGATATTGCGGGTGGCTTATCTTGTTTGATTGCACCAGTCGTTGTGGGTGAAATGGCGCGTGGATATCTCACCTTGGTTGGCATTCGGGGTGAATTCGACTCGCTCGATTATCTTGTAGCAGAACAAGGCAGTTTGGTTTGCGCAATTGAAATGGCGCGCAATAAGGCAATTCGCGAAACAGAAAAACGATTGAAGGGGGATTTATTGAGCGCGTTATTACAAGAAAACCTCACGCCGCGGGATGCTAGTTTATGGCTACAAACCATGGGTTTAGACCCCCGTCAAGTACATATTGCTTTGCGATTCATCTGGGATGCACCATTTTCACCATCTCGCCGACGTTTAGAGACCATCATCAATGGAGAGATTGCCCATCGCGCATTAAAGGCAATTGTTCACCCGATGGGTTCAGAAGTGATTTGTATTTGTGCATTACCTGATGAAGAAGGTAAACCGCAAAAAGCAATTGATTTAGGTGATGCTGTCTTAAAGCAAGCCGCTCGGGAGTATCCACAGGTCCCAGTGCGCTGCGGAATAGGCACCCCGGCGCTGGTCCTTGAGGAATGGCGTCAATCCTTTACTCGAGCCGGACAGGCGCTGGATATGGCTCGGCGTCTAAACGAGAAAAAACCACTCTATTATTCGGATTTATCTGTATATCGCTTGTTGCTCCAAATGGAACATAGCCCAGAATTGATGGCTTTTCAAGAAGAGATATTAGGACCCTTACTTGCGATTGAAAACCCGGAAGAATTGTTGCATACCCTCGAAGCTTTTTTTGCACATAATGGCAACCTATCCCAAACGGCTGAGGCTTTGTACATTCACCGGAATACGCTTGTATACCGGCTTGAACGAATTGCAGCGATCACCAATATTGATCTGGATAAACCTGAAAACCGATTGGCGATTCAGCTGGCGTTACATATCTACCGCATGACTCGACCACTAGAACAAAACATACCTCATTCATAAAAGGGTATCATTGTGCAATTGCAACAGAAGAAGCGGGGCAGGTTTGGTGAATCTGCATCTTTACGCTTTATTAAATATGAGTATAGTTAAAATCAGGAAAAAATAGATGATGATTCTATGCGTAATGGCTTCCCTCTCGTTAGCTGCTTTCATCATGATGATGTCCATGATGGAAATGTCTAGACGCGCGACGGTGTGGGAGGCTTCGCTGGAATTAGAACACTAGTTGAAGCAGAGAATTTCTAACAGACTGCCCACACCAAGGCAGTCTGTTTTTTTTTATTCTGATGCACAATTCTGGTTGTGAGAAAACCCAAATTTAGGAGAAGACGAATGAGCACCACCTCAGTAATACCTTTCCAGCCACCATTTGTAAATAACAACACCGAACCAGAAGGACTTACGGTGCAAAAAGGTAATTCAACCCGCGCAGTGCATGAGGGACGTTCTCCGAATCCTTACCATTCTATTGCCGATCCTTTGGTTTCTACTGCTACGTATACCTTCGAGGACTCACAAGATTTGCATCAATATATGAAACAAAAAATTTGGGGTGAGGCGACCGGGCGCAGTGAATATGGTCGCTATGGAAACCCAACCATTTCTGCAGCAGAAGCGCGGTTAGCGGCTTTGGAAGGTGCCGAGGATGCTCTTCTGTTTGCGTCAGGGATGCAGGCTATTTCTACGGTTTTGTTACATTTGCTTTCCCATGGAGATCATCTCATTATTACGGATAATATCTATCGCAAATCTCGCCAGCTTTGCACCGTGACTTTGCCACGCTATGGGATTGAATGTACAGTGGTTCCGATCAACGATTTTGAGGCTTTGGAAAAGGCAATTCTCCCTAATACTCGTGTCTTATTTTCAGAATCTCCAACTAACCCGCATATCCGATTACTGGATGTTGAACGTTTTGCCGCAACCGCGAAAAAATATGGGGTAATTTCAATTGTTGATTCTACATTTGCTACGCCTTTTAATTTACGTCCTTTAGAATGGGGGATTGATTTGGTGGTTCATTCAGCAACCAAATATTTAGCTGGACATAATGACTTGTTAGCAGGAGCTGTTGCAGGGCGGACGGAATTAATAAGTGGATTGCGCGACTTTCAAGGCGTGATTGGCGCAATTAGTGATGCCTATGTGGCATCGTTGCTCATCCGGGGTATTAAAACGCTAGGCATTCGTCTTGATCGTCAGAATCAAAGTGCCCAGCGTATTGCCGCTTTTCTTGCCTCCCATCCAAAGGTGGAAAAGGTTTGGTATCCAAGCCTGGAGTCCCATCCTGATTATGCGATCGGTCAAAGGCAATACAAAGGATTTGGCGGGGTGGTATCGTTCACGGTGCATGGAGATGGTGAGACCACAGAGCGAGTAATCGATGCTTTAAAAATACCCTTATTAGCGGTCTCGTTGGGTGGTACTGAATCCTTAGTCTCGCAGCCGGCTATTATTTCCTATTTTGAGCTTTCTCGATCGGAACGTGAAGCGTTAGGTATTCCAGATAACCTCATTCGATATTCCGTTGGTATTGAAGATGTGGAGGATTTAATTGCCGATTTGGATCAGGCATTAAGCCTAATCTAACGGAACTCATGAAATTTCGCCACGTGGAGCCACTTCTTCTCCACGACCGGTGATTAAACCAATCCCAAAAGTCTCAGCTGCTTGATGCGCGCTTGGATCAGCTCGCATCCCATATGCATAAACTAAGTAGGGCGCAGGTAAACCAGCTGCTTGCAGCGCAGAGCGAAAATCACTCGAACGCATTCGTTGTGCCCAAGCTTCAACTGCCCGCCAGCTGAGGCGTACCTTCGCTTCTAAAACGGCGGTCATCATACGGCCAGTTGGATCGGTTATTTGATAGACGACATCAATTTCCCCGTTGAGCGGTAGATTAATTGGCCCATTTACAACACGATATCCCTTCTTTTCCAGAACATACCGCAATGTATCGGCAGCCTCTTCTTCTGTACTAACCCCAATGCGGTTTTCTAAACGGGCTAACTGGTAAGAGGTCTTCTTTTGAGCCTCGGCCAACTCGTCCACGCGTTCGGATAGCTTATCCACCCTGGTGGTAAGCTTGTTCAGACTCTCTTCGGTGCGCTTTTGAGCCTCAGCCAATTCGTCCACGCGTTCGGATAGCTTATCCACCCTAGCGGTAAGCTTGTTCAAGCTCTCTTCCGTACGCTTTTGAGCCTCAGCTAACTCCTGAATGGTGATGGAAATCTTTTGCACAATCTCCGGTAGTTCTAGAATATCCTTCGTTAAAATTAAACGTCGTAATTCCGCCTGCCATTCAGGATGTTGCTCTAAAAGGACGACTAAATCATGAAAATCGTGAACTGTAAATGTCATAGGCATTCCTTCTATAATTATAGCAGGTTTCACTAAAAGGCGGTCTTTATTTTCGTATAGTTTGTCAATAGACAACGTTGTTATTGTCTATTAAACTGTCTGACAAGAAAAGGAAATCATTTATGGCGCTTGATTATCTTCGCATCGTCCTTATACTAGGTAGCTTGTTGGTTCTCATTATCAACATTGAGAACCTTTTACCGGTTTGGGCAACTCCGCGGAGATAAATTCAGCCTACCTTACTTTGCAAGAAAACGGGGCTGCCCATGAAAAAAGGCAGCCCCGTTTTGATTTATGGAGAAAAAAATGAGATCAGATCGCATCAAAACTGGCTTCGAAAAAGCACCGCATCGTTCCCTTCTAAAGGCTACTGGTGTCACGGACGAGGATTTTGGGAAACCATTTATTGCTATTGTTAATTCTTATGTCGATATTGTACCGGGTCATGTTCATTTACAAGAATTTGGTCGTTTAGTAAAAGAGGCAGTCCGGGCAGCGGGAGGGGTGCCATTTGAATTCAACACCATTGGCGTTGATGATGGGATTGCGATGGGCCATGCTGGAATGAAATACAGCCTTCCATCACGGGAGTTAATTGCGGATAGTGTTGAAACGATGATCGAGGCGCATCAATTTGATGGAATGGTCTGCATTCCAAATTGTGACAAGATTGTGCCCGGCATGGTTATGGCAGCCCTACGCGTCAATATCCCAGCTATTTTTGTGTCCGGTGGTGCAATGCCTGCCGGTCGGACTCCCGAAGGAGAAGTTTTAGATTTGATCTCGGTCTTTGAAGGCGTGGGAGCTTATCAAGCAGGAAAAATTGATGCAGCCCGCTTGAAGAAAATTGAAGATTATGCCTGTCCTTCGTGCGGTTCTTGCTCGGGATTGTTCACTGCCAACTCGATGAATTGCCTCCTCGAAGTATTAGGACTTGCTCTACCTTTCAATGGGACTGCTTTAGCGAAGACTACCGAAAGAGAAAAATTAGCCCAAAGCGCAGCCCATCAAATTCTTCAATTGGTAGCGCGCAATATCACCCCTCGCCAGCTGGTTACGGAAGAAGCGATTGATGATGCCTTTGCTCTTGATATGGCACTGGGGGGCAGCACGAATACGGTGCTGCATACCCTTGCATTTGCTCATGAGGCTGGGATTGACTATTCCTTGGAGCGTATTAACGAGGTTGCTAATCGAACTCCATATCTCGCTAAAATCAGTCCATCTGGACCGTGGCACATTGAAGACCTCCATCAAGCGGGAGGGGTGCCAGCAGTTTTGAATGAATTAGACCGCTTCAATCATTCCATCCATCTTGACCGATTAACTGTCAGTGGAGTTACGCTAAGGCAATCCATTCGTGATGTCTCGATCAAAGATACGCAAGTGATCCATCCTGCTGATCAACCCCATAGTCCGGTTGGGGGATTGGCTATTTTGTTTGGAAACCTCGCTCCGCAAGGCAGCATTGTCAAGACTGGGGGAGTTGCCCCGCAAATGCGTCGATTTAGTGGTCCGGCTCGGGTTTTTGAGAGCCAGGAAGATGCATTGAGTGGCATTTTAAACAATCAGGTGAAACCCGGCGAAGTGGTTGTGATTCGTTATGAGGGACCAAGCGGAGGTCCTGGAATGCAAGAAATGCTTTCGCCGACCTCTGCCATTATGGGAATGGGTTTGGGTGAATCAGTGGCATTAATCACCGATGGACGTTTTTCTGGAGGGACACGTGGGGCGTGTGTAGGTCATGTCAGCCCTGAGGCAGCTGCTCGTGGGCCAATTGCAGCGCTCCGTAATGGCGATGTTATCGAAATTGATATTGAAGCCCGCACCCTTAATGTACGCCTAAGCGAGGAAGAAATCCAAAAACGATTGGCATCATTACCTCCTTTTGAGCCGCGCACAAATAGTCCGTGGTTAAGACGATATGCGCGCTTTGTTACCAGTGCATCACAAGGAGCGGTATTGATCTAAAAACTTGATCTGGCAATCGGTTATTTGATGAATGCGGTTCGAGTAAAAATCAATAAAGAATTCATCAATTATCACTAAGGAATGGAGAGGTAGTAATGGAACTAACTGGAGCAGAAATATTATGGGAAAGTTTGTTGCGTGAAGGGGTGGAGGTTGTGTTTGGCATTCCGGGAGGGGCAAGTATCCCCATCTTTGACGCAATGCTGAAATACCCTATCCATCATGTCCTGACCCGCCATGAACAAGGCGCGGCGCACATGGCTGATGGCTATGCGCGAGCCTCAGGCAAAGTAGGGGTCGCAATGGCAACCTCTGGGCCAGGGGCAACTAATCTTGTTACGGGAATTGCGACAGCGATGTTGGATTCCATCCCGGTTGTTTTTATCACCGGACAAGTTCACTCATACCTAATTGGAGGAGATGCTTTCCAGGAAACCGATGTAACTGGTATCACCCTTCCAATTACGAAGCATAATTATCTGATTACTCGGGCAGACCAAATTGCCCAAGCGGTTTGCGAGGCATTTTATATTGCCCGCACAGGCCGACCGGGACCAGTTTTGATTGATATTTGTAAAGACGCGCAAGTGGAAAAAGCTGAGTTCGTTTACCCAGACAAAATAGAATTGCCGGGTTATAAACCACCGCGTACTGTTCCAGCGCACCTCTTGAAAAAGGCTGCTGAAATGATTAAACAAGCGCAAAAACCAGTTATTCTAGCGGGCCATGGTGTGCAAATTTCTCATGCCAGCCAAGAGGTGCAGGAATTAGCTCGCAAAACGCAAACCCCAGTTGCGATGACATTGTTAGGTTTGGGTTCTATGCCGGCTTCGGATCCATTAAGTCTGGGGATGATGGGCATGCACGGAGAGGCTTACTGTAATCTGGCTATTCAAAATTCAGATCTTATTATCGCTTTAGGTATGCGTTTTGATGACCGGGTCACTGGTAATTTGAAAACATATGCTCCCCGCGCAAAAAAAATCCATATCGAAATTGACCCATCGGAAGTCAACAAAAATGTTGTGGTTGATTTGCCGTTATTAGGTGATTTAAAGACGGTTTTGAACGATTTGCTTCCGTATGTGGAAGAGAACCAGCATCCTCAATGGATGGATCAAATAGAGGAATGGCGGGCTGAATCGGATTCGCGCAATATTTTATATTGGCCAGATGATGGAAAATTATACACAGCCCATGTCATCCGAAGCATTTGGGAAGTGACTGGTGGTAATGCGGTTTTGGCAACCGGAGTAGGCCAGCATCAAATGTGGGCAGCCCAATATTATGCTTTTGAGAAACCCTATCGATTTATCACATCCGGTGGAATGGGTACGATGGGGTTTGGTGTCCCATCGGCTCTTGGTGCTTGGTTTGCCAACCGGCAGGAAGATGTTTGGTTGGTAGATGGAGATGGCAGTTTTCAAATGACCCAAGCCGAGCTCTCGACAATGGTTCAGGAAGGCGCGAATGTGAAAATTGCCATCATGAATAATCATTTCTTGGGAATGGTACGGCAGTGGCAGGAGTTCTTCTATGATAGCCGTTATGCGGGGACGCCTTTAACCGGACCGAATTTTGTCAAGATCGCCGAAGCCCATGGTATTCCAGGCCGCCGAGTGACAAAAAGGGAAGAGATTATGCCCGCATTGGAATTTGCGAAACAAACTCCAGGGCCAGTCCTGTTGGATTTCTTCGTTGAGAAAGAAGAAGCGGTTTATCCGATGGTCCCGGCTGGAGCTGATTTGCACAACATGATCCGTCGCCCGGTTCGTCAACCGCAAGAAACTGGGCAAAGATAGTGAATGAGGAGGTTAATCATGCAGCATACATTGATTGCTTTGGTCGAAAACAAACCCGGTGTTCTAAACAGGGTTGCATCTTTGTTCCGGCGGCGTAATTTCAATATTGATTCGTTGAACGTTGGACAAACAGAAACAGCGGAAGTCTCGCGCATGACTATTGTTGTGGATAGTGACTCAGTTGATGCACGAAAAGTCGAAGCAAATTTATACAAACTTGTCAATGTCATTGATGTGCAAGATGTGACTGGCCAGCCAGCAGTGATGCGTGACCTGGCATTGATTAAAGTAAAAGCAAATCTAGATCAGCGAGCAGAGATTGCTAACCTTGCCTCTATCTTTCGTGGGCGTATTGTGGATGTCGCTGCTGAATCGGTGATTGTCGAGATAACCGGCACGGAAGACAAGATTGATAGTTTGACCGAGTTGCTGCGCCCGTTTGGGATTATTGAAATGGTCCGCACCGGTCAAGTCGCGATGATGCGTGGAAACCATGCTCCGGTTCGTCATTTGCCTGGAGCAGGTTCTAATGGGCATCATCATGAAGAATTAATCAACTAAATCCAATCTGGAAAGGAATAATATGGCAAAAATTTATTATGACAACGATGCAGACCCTTCTATAATCCGAAGCAAAAAAGTAGCGATTATTGGTTACGGGTCACAAGGACATGCACACGCATTGAACCTTCGTGATAGCGGCGTAAACGTGCGAGTTGGCTTACGCCCTGGTGGAAAGAGTTGGGATAAAGCTCTATATGATGGTCTGCAAGTAGATTCGGTTGCAGTGGCATCAGAATGGGCGGATGTCATCATGATTTTATTACCCGACACGGAACAGCCGAAAGTGTATCAGCAATCCATTGCACCCTATCTAAAACCTGGTAAAACCTTAATGTTCGCCCATGGATTCAATATCCGTTATGGAACGATTCAACCTCCAGATTACGTTGATGTTTCGATGGTTGCTCCTAAAGCGCCAGGTCATCGCGTTCGCGAAGTCTTCGCCGAGGGCGGTGGAACTCCTTCTTTGTTAGCTGTTCATCAAGATGCAAGCGGGAAGGCGCACGCCACAGCTTTATCGTATGCCTATGCCCTGGGTGCAACCCGAGCCGGTGTGTTAGAGACCACATTCGCTGAAGAAACAGAAACGGACTTGTTTGGTGAACAAGCTGTTCTTTGTGGTGGAGTCACGTCATTAGTCAAAGCTGGTTTTGAAACGTTAGTAGAAGCTGGCTACCAGCCAGAGATTGCATATTTTGAATGTATGCATGAGTTAAAGCTCATCGTTGATCTCATGTACCGGGGAGGAATGAATTACATGCGGTATTCGGTGTCCGATACGGCCGAACACGGCGATTACACTGCTGGACCGCAACTGATTACAGAAGAAACTCGCCACACAATGTCGGAATTGTTAAAAGATATCCAGAATGGTACATATGCGCAAAACTGGATTGAGGAAAACGAAAAGGGCCGCCCTTGGTTCAATGAACGACGAAAACAAGAGCAAAATCATCTCATTGAGCAAGTGGGAGCACGCTTACGGCGCATGATGCCTTTCATTCAACCTGTTGAAATAAAACCAGGAGATTAATTTTCTAGAAGGAAGAAAACGATGAATAACGCCCTCAACCCTAACTATGTTCGAATTTTTGACACCACCTTACGGGATGGCGAGCAATCGCCAGGGGCGAGCCTTACCTCTGCAGAAAAACTGGAAATCGCCCGGGCGTTAGCTAGATTAGGCGTGGATGTGATCGAAGCCGGGTTCCCGGCTGCCTCACCAGATGATGCCGCAGGTGTCCGTCAGATTGCGGAAGAAGTTGGAAATTCTCCACATAGCGATGGCGATGTAACCCGGCGCGTTCCAATAATTTGCGGCCTTGCAAGGGCGAATAAGAACGATGTCGATGCGGCTTGGAATGCTGTCCGCTATGCTAGTCATCCCCGAATTCATACCTTTATCGCTACTTCGCCGATTCACATGCGCTATAAATTACGCATGGATCCAGAAGAAGTAGTAGAACGGGTACGAGAAATCGTTTCATATGCTCGCTCCCTTTGTGATGATATTGAATTTTCCCCAGAAGATGCCGGCAGGAGTGAGCCAGAATTCCTTTATTTGGTGCTATCGGAAGCGATTAAGGCTGGGGCAACTACGTTAAATATCCCCGATACGGTTGGTTATACCACTCCTGATGAATTCGGAAAATTGATCAGCGGCATCATTGCTAATACTCCCGGTATTGAGAACGCTATCGTATCGGTTCACTGCCACAATGATTTAGGGTTAGCGACTGCTAACACATTAGCTGGTTTGCGAGCAGGAGCCCGTCAGGCTGAGGTAACGGTTAATGGTATCGGAGAACGTGCTGGTAATACTTCGTTGGAAGAAGTTGTTATGGCGCTTCATACCCGTCGGGCAATGTATGGTCTAACTACTGGTATCGATACTACCCAAATTGCCCGCGTCAGCCGAATGGTCTCAACTTATACCGGAATACCGGTTCAACCAAATAAGGCAATTGTTGGTGCAAACGCGTTTGCCCACGAAGCCGGTATCCATCAAGATGGGATGTTAAAACATCAGGATACCTATGAAATTATGCGCCCTGAAACGGTAGGTTTGAGTCAATCCAAGCTAGTCTTAGGCAAACATTCCGGTAGACATGCGTTACGAGTTCATCTTGAAGAATTAGGTTTTCAATTAAATCAAGCAGAACTAGATCAGGCGTTTGAACGCTATAAAGAACTGGCTGATAAGAAAAAAGTAATTACGGAAGCAGACTTACAAGCTCTGCTGGGAGATCAAACAAATAAGGGAGAAGAATATTATAGTCTGGAGGGATTGCAAGTTGCCTGTGGGACAATGGGTATGCCGACTGCTACCGTACGACTACGAGGTCCTGATGGAGAATTGTATACCCATGCAGCCGTAGGCACCGGGCCGGTACATGCCACTTATTGCGCCATCGATGCCATTGTGGGTATGCCAAACACTCTTTTGGAGTTCAATGTCCATGCTGTAACCGAGGGTATCGATGCCTTGGGTGAGGTTACGGTGCGGTTGCAGGCAAATGACAATCAACTGCCGGAACGGGCTTCCCCCCAAAATGGGCGCACTCATGTGCGGACATTTGGTGGTTATGGGGCAGACACCGATATCATCGTTGCGGCTGCTAAAGCGTATCTGGCTGCGTTGAATAAATTACTCGCGGCGAGCGGAGTATCAAAAGTCAAAGGAGAAATACTGTCATGACAAACGTAATGGGAATTGCCAGCAAGTATGGATTAGAAAACCATGGCTTGCGCAATTTGAATATGGAATATTGGACACTACCCACCCCTGCATTGGTGGAAAGAGTGGTTTCGAGAAGAGAAGGGATGTTAGCTCATGAAGGTGCAGTGGTTGTGCGCACCGGCAACTATACTGGTCGGGCGCCCAATGATAAATATATCGTCAATGATCCGCAGACGGCAGAATTGGTCAACTGGAATAAAATCAATCAACCCCTTGACCCTGCCCGCTTTGACCAATTGCATTTACGGATGACGGCATATTTTCAAGGACGGGATGTCTTTGTACAAGATACTACCGTTGGCGCTCATCCTCGCTACCGTATGCCCATTCGCATCATCACCGAAAGTGCTTGGCACAGTTTGTTTGCCCGTAATTTATTCATTCGTCGTGCACCCGAAGAGCTTCCCGATCATGTTCCACAATTTACGGTACTCCATGCCACTGGTTTTCGGGCAATCCCAGATTTAGACGGATTGAATTCGGATATTTTTGTCATCATCAATTTTACGAAACGAATGGTCTTGATCGGTGGAACAGGCTATGCCGGCGAAATTAAAAAGTCTCTCTTCTCCGTGCTTAATTACCTCCTTCCCCAACAGGATGTTTTACCGATGCACTGTTCTGCAACCGTGGGTGAAAAAGGGGATGCTGCTTTATTCTTCGGTTTATCTGGCACAGGCAAAACCACCCTTTCATCTGATCCAACGCGCAAGATGGTCGGTGATGATGAACACGGATGGGGGGAGGATGGCGTCTTTAATTTCGAAGGTGGTTGTTATGCTAAGGTAATTCGCTTATCTAAAGAATATGAACCGTTGATCTGGTCAGCTACCCGCCATTTCGGCACGGTTCTGGAAAATGTAATGATTGATACGAATAATCGGCGCGTGGATTTTGATAATGATTCCTATACCGAAAATACCCGCGCTGCATATCCAATTGGTTTCTTACCCAACACAGTCCCTAGCGGGGTTTGTGGCCACCCACAAAATATATTCTTCCTGACTGCTGATGCCTATGGCGTTTTGCCGCCCATCGCCCGTTTAGATCATTCTCAGGCAATTTATTATTTCTTATCTGGATATACCTCTAAATTAGCTGGCACCGAGAAAGGATTAGGGAAAGAACCGCAAGCCACATTTTCTACTTGCTTTGGTGCTCCTTTTATGCCATTGCATCCGGCACGCTATGCTCAAATGTTAGCTGAAAAACTGCAAAAACATCAATCCAAAGTTTGGCTTGTAAACACCGGATGGACGGGTGGTGGCTATGGAGTTGGTAAAAGGATGCCCCTTCCATACACCCGTGCTATGGTTTCTGCCGCAATTAATGGCGATTTAGATCATGTGCCGTATCAGCGAGTTCCATTCTTCAATTTAGAAGTACCGCAAAGTTGTCCAGATGTGCCGGCGGAGATCCTTACCCCCCGAAATACCTGGAGTGATCCGAAAGCGTATGATGCAGCAGCAGACCGCTTGGCGCAGCAATTCCGCGATAATTTTCGCCAATTTGAACCATTTGTTGATACCAAAATCGCAATGGTTATGTCTATGCCCTATTGATTTGATTCTCTGAATGAGGAGTATAAGATGAACCCAAACGTAGATGAAAAAGCTCACTATCAAGATATGCATGCCAGTAATGCCTTTCGGGAACCGCGTTTATACCCCCGTAATTGGGATATGAGTGAGGTTCCAGCATCAAAAAGGGATGATGTGTCTCAAAAAGTTAATGGCGGTGTCAATTCCTTTGAAACCGAACCAAACCATGCAGATTTAAAAACGGACATCGCTTTTGATGAGTGGCAAATAAACCGCCATTTGCCTAATGATAATCATGATTATCCCGAATCCTTTGCTGCTTTTTGATTTCTATGGCTGAACCGAAAACACTTTTCGAAAAAATTTGGGAACGCCATGTCGTGGCACAAGAGCCAGATTCTCCAGCGATCCTCTACATCGACCTTCATTTAGTTCATGAGGTTACTTCCCCTCAAGCTTTTGAAGGTTTACGCCAGCGCGGGCTAAAGGTGCGTCGTCCCGACCGGAGCATTGCTACCATGGATCATTCTACCCCCACTAGGACCCTCTCGATGGAGGGGTTGGATGAGATGGGTGCAAAACAGCTGCAAAAGATGCGTCAAAATTGTCAAGAATTTGGGATCAAATTATATGATTTGGATGATCCACAGCGTGGGATTGTCCATGTCATTGGACCGGAAATGGGTTATACCCAACCTGGTATGACAATTGTTTGCGGCGATAGCCACACTGCCACGCATGGTGCATTCGGAGCATTAGCGTTTGGAGTAGGCACCAGCGAAGTTGAGTTAGTGCTGGCTTCACAGTGCTTAATTCAATATAAACCAAAAACTTGTCAAGTGGTTTTTGAAGGAAAGCTTCCCCAAGGGGTTACTGCCAAAGATATGATCCTGGCTTTGATAGCCCAAATCGGTGTCGGGGGAGGCACGGGTTATGTTTTCGAATACTGTGGTGAAGCAGTGCGAGGCTTGAACATGGAAGAGCGCATGACTCTCTGCAATATGTCGATTGAAGCAGGGGCGCGCGCAGGGATGGTAGCCCCAGATGATATAACCTATGAGTATTTAGCGGGAAGACCCTTTGCTCCTCAAGGGGCTGAATGGGAAAGTATGTTGCAATATTGGCGCTCTTTACCTTCTGACGAAGGGGCTAAATACGATAAGCAAATTATCGTGGATGTCTCAAAGTTAGAACCAATGGTCACCTATGGAACGAACCCGGGGATGGGGATTGCGATAACACAACCAGTCCCCGATCCAGCCTCGGAAAGCGATCCGGATCGAAGAGCAGCATTAGAAAAAGCACTACATTACATGGGGTTCAAACCTAACCGTCCACTTTTAGGTCAACCAGTGGATGTCGTTTTTATTGGTAGCTGTACCAATTCCCGCATGACAGATTTACGCCAAGCAGCCTCTCTCCTTAAAGGACGCAAAGTTGCCGATGGTGTTCGTCTCATTGTTGTACCAGGCTCAGAGGGCATACGCCGTCAGGCAGAAGCAGAAGGTTTAGACAAAGTGTTTAAAGAAGCGGGGGGAGAATGGCGTTTTGCTGGTTGCTCGATGTGTATAGCAATGAACGGCGACCAGCTTAAACCAGGCCAGGTTGCAGTGAGCACCAGCAATCGCAACTTTGAAGGCCGTCAAGGGGATGGCGGTAAAACAATCCTAGCCAGCCCACTCACCGCTGCTGCTTCGGCGATTGCGGGATGTGTCGCCGACCCGAGGAGTATCTAAATGCAACCTTTCACTACCCTAACCTCAGCTCTCATTCCTGTTCCCTACAATGACATTGATACGGATCAAATAATCCCTGCCCGTTACTTGAAAGTTACCGATAAAAATGGGCTTGCAGAAGGGTTATTTGCCCGATGGCGCTACCAAGCAGATGGAACGCCTAAGCCTGATTTTCCTCTCAATCAACCTCGCTATCAGGGGCGGCAGATTTTATTAGCTGGCGATAATTTTGGTTGCGGTTCCTCCCGAGAACATGCCCCATGGGCATTAATGGCATCGAATATTCGCGCCGTGATCAGCACTTCTTTTGCGGATATTTTCCGCAATAATGCATTGAAGAACGGCTTGTTACCGGTACAGGTAGATAAGCAAACTCATTCGCGTTTGATGGCACTCGCAGAAGAAGAGGCAGGCTCATCGCCGTGGAGTGATTCTGCTAATTCGGAGAAATGGCTTGTAACCATTGACTTAGCCACTCAGACATTGACCTTGCCTGATTCAACGAAAGCTTTTTTCCCAATCGAATCTTTCCATAAAACTTGTTTACTAAAAGGAATTGACTCTTTAGGTTATATTTTTGAATTTTCAGATCAAATCGAAACATACGAACGGTCCGACCGTGCATACCCATTTGGAGTGAAGAAAGTATGACATCCACACCATTTCGCCCTGACGTTTTCATCTACGATACCACCCTTCGTGACGGAACCCAACGGGAAGGGATTTCCTATAGCGTGGAAGATAAAATTCGCATCGCAGAACGCCTTGATCGTTTTGGTGTACATTACATCGAAGGAGGTTGGCCCGGTTCAAATCCAAAGGATGCTCGCTTTTTTGAACAAGTGGCAAAAATGACCTTTCAAAATGCCAAAATTGCTGCTTTTGGATCAACTACCCGCAAAGAAACGCCCCCTGATCAGGATGCAAACATTCAGGCATTGCTCGACGCACAAACTCCGGTTGTAACCCTGGTCGGGAAAAGCTGGGACTTACATGTCTTTCAAGTTCTGGAGACCACGTTGGAAGAAAACCTGAACATGATTGGCAGCAGCATTGCTTATCTGAAAGAAAAAGGCAAAGAAGTTGTCTATGATGCTGAGCATTTCTTCGATGGTTATAAAGCAGATCCAGCTTATGCCTTGGAAACATTACGTGCCGCAGAACGGAATGGAGCCGATGTCATTGTACTGGCGGACACGAATGGTGGTTGCTTGCCCTGGGAGATCGAAAAAATCGTGCGCGAGGTTGCTCAGCACATCCATGCCCCGCTGGGAATCCATTGTCATAATGATAGTGGTTGTGGAGTAGCCAATACATTAGCTGCTGTAAACGCGGGAGTGGTTCACGTTCAAGGGACTATCAATGGTTATGGTGAGAGAGTAGGAAACGCAGACCTATGTGCTGTCATACCGGGGTTGCAGCTCAAAATGGGAAAACGTTGTGTGACCGAGGAAAATCTAGCCCGTTTGACAGAACTTTCAACCTTTGTCTCTGAAGTGGCGAACCTACCGCATGACCGCCACCAACCGTATGTAGGCGCCAGTGCATTTACCCATAAAGGTGGCATTCATGTGGCAGCGATGTTGAAAAATGAACGCTCCTATCAACATATTGACCCGCAGAAAGTGGGTAATCAACGCCGCTCCGTGGTTTCAGAATTATCTGGGCGAGGTAATTTGATTGAAAAATCACAAGAATTGGGAATTCCCCTTACACCCGATCAAGCTCGCCGATTATTGAACGAGATCAAAGAATTGGAAGCAAAAGGTTTTACGTTTGAAGGAGCAGAGGCTTCTGTTAATGTCATGTTCAAACGCTTCCAGCCTGATTATCAGCCACCTTTTGAATTGATTGATTTCACGGTTGTAGTAGAAAACCGCCAGGGACGAGGGATGCTGGCAGAAGCCACAGTGAAGGTGCGGGTTGGCGACCGCATTATTCACACTGCCGCTGAAGGGAATGGGCCGGTGAATGCATTGGACGCGGCATTGCGCAAAGCTTTAGAAGATGTTTTTCCTGCCATCCGAGAAGTCCGCTTGGATGATTATAAGGTGCGTATTGTAGATAGCGAAAATGGTACTGCTTCGGCAGTGCGAGTGTTGATCGACACAAAGAATGGAACGCGCCGCTGGAGCACTGTTGGCGCCAGCACAAATATTATTGAAGCCAGTTGGCGAGCAATCGCAGATAGTTTTGAATATGCGCTGGTGAACCCTAAAAAACATCCCGAGGAACAATCATAACATGAATGCTAACATCGTTTGTTTACCTGGCGACGGGATAGGACCCGAAGTTACTGAAGCAGCAAAAGTAATCTTAGATGCTGTGGGCGATTCTTTTGGTCATCAGTTTAATCTGAAAAATTATCCGATAGGTGGCACAGCCATAGACCTTTTTGGCACCGCTTTACCCGATTTCACACAGGAGGCGTGTCTGAATGCAGATGCAGTCCTTTTAGGCGCTGTTGGTGGTCCAAAATGGGATTCGCCGGACGCAGCCGTCAGACCAGAGCAGGGTCTTTTGGCTATCCGCAAAAGTTTGAATTGTTTTGCCAACCTTCGCCCAGTCAAACCTCATCCGCGATTACTGCACGCTTCACCGCTCAAACCGGAGAAGTTAGTGAATGTCGATTTGATATTTGTGCGGGAGTTAACCTCTGGTGTGTATTTTGGCACCCCAAAAGAGCGCCGCAATATCAATGGGGAAGAAATGGCAGTGGACACGATGAGCTACACTACCAGTGAGATACGGAGGGTCGCCCGTTTAGCCTTTGAACTAGCACGTCAACGCCGTAAAAAAGTTACCTCGATAGATAAAGCGAATGTATTGGAAAGCTCCCGCTTATGGCGTAAGGTAGTCACCCAAACAGGTTCTGAATATCCTGATGTAGCACTTGAGCATATCCTTGTGGATGCTGCAGCAATGTATCTTTTGAATAAACCAGACAGCTTCGATGTTTTGGTCACGGAAAATATGTTTGGGGATATCCTGACAGATGAAGCATCCGTGCTTACCGGTTCAATGGGAAATTTACCTTCCGCATCCCTTGGAGATGGATTGAATCAATTTGGTAAACCACGCGGTTTATATGAGCCAATCCATGGGTCTGCACCTGATATCGCGGGCAAGGGAATTGCTAATCCAATTGGAACGATCCTCTCCGCTGCGTTGATGTTACGCTATTCTTTCGGGTTAGAAAAGGAAGCGGTGCTTATTGAAGAAGCGGTAGATCGAGCTATCGAACAAGGCGCTTTGACCAGAGATCTAGGTGGAACATACACTACTTCGATGATGACCAAAGCGATTCTGGAACAATTTTCGGAGAAACTCTCCGCTAAAGGATAAGTCTATTTTATGTGGAAATTTCAAAGGAGGTTTACCTATGAATGTAACGTCAAAATATATCTGGATGAATGGCAAGCTGGAAGAATACGAGAAGGCTACATTACACTTCCTGACTCCAGCATTGCACTATGGAGTGGGGGTGTTTGAAGGGATCCGCTGTTATTCCACCGCCGATGGACCGGCCGTCTTTCGTCTCAAAGAACATATTCGTCGTCTCGTCCAATCGGCTCAAATCCTGGGCTTCCGAGAGCTGCCCTATAGTGAAGAAGAACTCGCCAATGCAGTGCGGGTCACTGTAGCTGCAAACGGTTTTGATGAATGCTATATTCGGCCGCTAATCTATCTCGATGATGGTGGCTGGAATTTAAGCGTCGACAATGGAAAAGCAAGTGTGGGAATTGCGGTTTGGGAATGGAACAATTACCTTGGTAAAGAAGCTTTGGAAAAGGGAATCCGAGCCAATATCGCTTCGTTTACCCGCCATCATCCGAATGTAATGATGACCAAAGCAAAAATTACTGGTAATTATGCGAATAGCGTTTTGGCGAAGACCGAATCGATGCGCCTAGGCTTCGATGAAGCCATTATGCTCGACCCTCAAGGATATGTGGCAGAATGCACTGGGGAGAATATTTTCCTGGTGCGGAATAACAAAGTCTATACCACTCCCACTGCTGAAATCCTGGAAGGGATTACCCGGGATACGATAAAAGTAATTTGTCGTGATTTAGGCTATGAGGTCATCGAACAACCGATTTCCCGTGACCAACTTTATATTGCCGATGAGGTTTTTGTCAGTGGGACTGCCGCGGAATGCATTGCGTTGACTGAAATTGATTTTCGGGTCATTGGCACTGGCCGGATGGGACCGGTTACCAGAGCTATTCAAGGTGCTTTCCACAATGCAGTGCGCGGATTAAACCCTCATTCAAAAGAATGGTTAGATGTTGTGCGTATACCTGTGGAGGAATTGTTCACCGTTTCACAAGAACAAACGATGAAGTAGTAATAAGGAGAAAAAGCGAGCTTATCGCTTCTAGACCTCCGCGGTTCTATAGGACTGCGGAGGTCTGGTTATTATCGGAAAATTAACAAAAGTTAAATATTTCCATCTCAACAACGCATCCTTTTTGTGGTATGATGCTTGCTTTGGAGAATAACCATGGAAGATAAAATTACCATTATAGAGGGTCCTCCTCCTACATTTGAATTAGCACCGGATGCTTGGGTTTTAGGATTGAACGAAGGTCCAAGCCAGGCTGCGATGGTGATGACACGTTTGCGCACATTTAATGGGCCTGCGTTGGTCGAACGTTGTTATAACGCTTGGCGTAACAATAAGACGATCCGGCTGGAATATCGGCTTCCGGATGGCCTGCAACAAGAAACTCCCATCGTTGCTGCCCGCTCTGTGGAAGTGGAAGAAGGGCAGATGTTGATCTTATGGCTGCGAATACCAGCTGAAGATGCCGAGCTGGAAATCGGTTTCGATGATAATAATGAGGAGAATGAGTGATTTGTTTGATTAATTTTTAGGAAAATTAGCTTTTCTAATTAATTTGCAGCAAAGTGCTAAGACGCCAAGTCAATTTTTCGATTAGAACTTGGCGTCTTTTCTTTATCACATAATATTTTCGACTCCGGTTAGGTAGTGCTATGGAAGAAATTTGGTTGTGAAGGCGGTGTCCACTGCGATGGCTTTGGTTAAAGCCTGATATTGAAATAGCATATCTGCCAGTGCTTGCCATTGTTCTTTTGTCTGCCAACCAAACCCCTGAGAATTTGCAGCATCTTTTAATTCACTGGTAAGCATAAAACGCATGTGTTCGGGATCGGTTTCTGCTCCAGCATATTTCATTACTACTTGAACCGCCTCGTCGGGATGATCGGCAGCATATTGAATCCCTTGAATAGCAGCTTTCAGGAAACGCCTTAATTCATCTGGATGCTGCGAGATGAAATCTTCACTGCTTACATACGTTAATCCCAGGGTGGGAACTCCGTAATCGGCAGCATCCCAGAGGGTGATGGTATAACCCCATTTTTGAATTAAATACGGCTCATTAGATTTGAACAATGGATAAACATCCACTTTGCCTTCCGTGAGCACGCGCGGGTCAAAGCCAACGTTGACTAAATTCACTTTATTCACATCTGCTTTCGCCGCTGCTAGCAAGGCGTATAAGTCGGGTGGTGGTGTACCTTTGAAACCTACCAGCTTTCCTTCCCAATCTTTTGGAGATTTCATCCCTCGATCTGCTAACGCAGCAAACGCCTGTTGACCGCGTTGTCCAATTAATGCAATCGAAACAACCGGCAAACCAGGATCCAACCGCCGTTGTAAAACCGTTGCAGCATCCATAGTTGTGACTTGCACTTTACCAGCCAATAGTAATTGGACATGTTCTCCCTTTCCTGAGGAATGCTCTATTGTGACATCCAAACCCTGTTGTGTGAAAAATCCTTTTTCTTTTGCGAGATAAACACCCACAAATGGGAGATTTGCTTGTGGTTTATATCCAGCCATGAAGGTCATTGCAAAAGCTGGCGGTTGTGTAGGTGGGCTGGTTGGATTGCCGTATCCACATCCAGCAACAAAAAGGATTAATACCATTAGAAAAACGAATTTGCGCATAGCATTCTCCTGAGTTTATAAAGATGAGATGGAATCCATCTGCTTCCACGATATAGATACAATGGCGGTTCTTTGAAAGAGACTATTCATACCCTAAAAAAAATTAAGTTTATTAATTAGGTGAAGCATTCCGCCATGGCATGCTCAGATTTTCAATCCAGACCGTTACAAGATACAAAAAAACACTGACTGCCGAGATGATGAAAATTGCAGCAAAGAGAGGAGGTAAGTTGAGATTTGCGTAAGCTAACCACATGACTCGCCCCAGTCCACTTGTCGCGCCGGTCCATTCGGCGATTACAGCACCCATTAACGATAACGGGACTGCTACTCGTAGAGCTGCAAAAAGATAAGGTAAAGCATTCCATGACCGCAAATGGCATAATGTTTGCCATGCTGTGGCACGGTGGACGCGCATCAAATCAAGCATTTCCTGATCTGGATTCTGTAAACCAACCAATACATTGACGAGAACGGGGAAAAAAGTCAGCAAAGCAGTGATGATCACTTTTGGCAAAATGCCAAAGCCCAGCCAAATGGTAAGGAGTGGGGCTATGGCTGCTAATGGCATGGATTTAATCAAAATAGCAACAGTAACAATTCCTCGTTCTAATCGCGGGAAGAGCGTCACTCCTACTGCTACTCCCACGCCTCCGATAACCCCAAGGATCAGTCCTGCAGCGGCTTCCCCTAATGTCACCCATAAAGCATTGAGATAATAAAACGGATTGCGGAACAATTGCATCATGATTAAGCTTGGCGCCGGCAGGAGGTAAGGAGGAGTGCCCGTCAAATGCACCGCGCTTTCCCATGTGATAAGGACGATGAGAATGATTGCTGCTGCGCTCTGAAAATTTTGCCAGCTTGAACCCTTCATGAGGCGATTGGTAACCCTTTCCAACCGCGTAATGTGTGTGGTTCAATTCGGAAGGCGTACCAGTTATCTTCTGGATTCGCCCGAAATTCACTCCCGAGGTATCGTTTTTGCAGGGTTTTAACTAAAGCAATAACACCCCCGGGAAAATCCGTTTCGTTAATTGGTAACGCTAGGCCGCGTGCCACGACTCGGCGCATTGGTAGCCAAGGTTCATCAATAGTTAACGATACCTCGGGATGGCGCTGCACGTATTCTGCCCATTGAGAACCTTGCCAGGCGACGACATAAAAGGCGGTTCCATCCCATTTTTGCCAAACCGGGACAACATGAGGTTTCCCGCTCGGTGTTAAACAAGCTAAACGGGCAACCAACGGTGCATTGAGGAATTGGGAAATCTCCTCGTTCATTAGTGGGGTCTCATTGGTAAACTTATACTCGTCGGCTTGTTGGAAGGGAGTATAGTATCTTGCTCCTAGACGGTAGGAAAGGCGTGCTGCCATCTCACGTAACAATCCCAATACCCTTTGTTGTTGATTTTGGTCGAACCGAAAGCGCGGCATTCCCAATACCAGAACGGCAGAGACATGGATTCCATCACGGCAAATTGGCATACCTATCTCAATCATTTCATCGTTTTCATACAGTGCGTAGCCATTTAGGCGGATTGTCTCTGGTGGTTGAGTGGAAAGTAAGATTGGCGCTGCGCTGGCTCCATTGCATAAAATCTGACCGTTTGTGTAAACCAGGCATACCTGTTTATGGCTGTTGCGATGGGCGACAATGAGCGCGTCTTGATTGTGGGAAAATGCTAGCGCCAGGGATTCATCGAGTGGAAAATATTCGGCTTCTTGCTCGAAAGCATAACGCCACTCGTGGATTAATGGCTCCGTCGCATTCATCCAACTCAATAATTTTGTTCCTGCATAATAATTTCCGCGTCGTTGATGTTGTTCTACGTAACCAAGTTTGCGGAGTGTTTGAATTAAATTAAAAAACGAACTGCGCGGGATTTGAAGAAGATCGATTAATTCAAGTGCCGTCATGCCATTGGGCTTTTGCCTGAGGGCTTCGACGACTTGGAACGCTGCTTCGATGGATGGGGTATTATTAGACATGGGCATAATCTAATATATAAGACTAAAGCACATTATAATGGATTATGAAGTTTTGTCAAGAAAGATGTTTGGATTGAACTTGGTTGTTATGAGTGTGAATCACCTTTTTCAAAGTAGTCTGTTCGATTGGCTTGAAATAGGGGAGTTAGTGGAACTACTCAGTCCGAGAGCGCATTAAGACTGACTGCAGAAAAGGTGGCGAATGATTGCCATTTCCTTCCCGCTGACTTTTGCGGTGTACTTACAAGGCGGTCTCTCTCCCAGTGGATGATCGGTTCAGTCGCAAAGCAAAGGATGGGGAGGTTATAAACGAGCGGTTATTTCTCTATTTTTTCATCGTCTATGATGAAAAGTCCGAAATATTTTATTTATGGGCTTAATAACACTTCTACACTCGACAAGTATATTATGTTAGAAATGCTGCCTTTTCCTTGCCATACCACCAACAAAGCCGGGGTAACTTCTTCTACGTTATAAGGTACTTCGGCGGTGAATGTACCTAATCCGCCGTCTTTTGAAGCTTTTACGTCGGTTACTCGATTGCCGACAATGTTCCCGGATTGGGTGATTAATTGCATCATTAAATACGTATCTCCGCCGCTGCGGGCTAATCCACTCGCAATGACTTTTTTCCCTTGAATCAAAGTCATTGGTGACGGTTGTTGAATCACGATTGGAGAGAATACATCTGCAGGAGGGATAATATCCGCTTGTCCGATGGATAATAAAATCAACGGGACAGAATTTATGGAAGTCTTCCGTCCGAACTCATCCATCACTGCTAGAGAAAGCCAGCCCGCCTCAGCAGTTCCGGGTATTTCAAACGGTATGCTCTCATATAAAGTCGCAAAGCCTTGCCGGTTAATATATGGTAGAGGTTTAATTTGCCGAACCAACACCCGCCAATCCTCTCCGTACAATGTGATTTCAACTTGTCCGCCTTTTCCTGGTTTCAGGTAGGCATAAAGCGTGAAAGGTGATACCACTTTTGAAAATGGGCCTGGGCTACGAAATTGAATCAAAGCGGGTGGGATGGGCTCAACGGAAGGCGGGGTAATGGCAAGTGGGAGAACCAAATTAGGATCAGCGGTGGCAGTATTGGGTTGGACAGTGGGGGGTACGAGAGTCACCTTCGGTGATGGTGAGGTCGATGCCGCTGTCTCGGAGGGTTGAATCACCATCTGATCTTGTGCCGTTACATTCTGTGCCTGGATAGTTTGGGCAATAATTGTGGGAAGGTATTGGGTCGGAAAGGGGGTTGGAACAGCAGCTGAGGGAAGATTGCACGCACTAAGCAGCAAAATAACCCATATCAGGATCAGTTTTGAAAAAAGTTCTCTTTTTATCATTCAATTTGCAATAGATATATCATCATGGTTTCATGGTGCGGTGTATTTTTGAATAATATCCAGTAGAGCTTGCAATCGGATTGGTTTGTTAATATAGTCTTTCGCCCCAGCCGCTTTTGCCATTTCGATTGCATCCAATACCGGGCTTGCCGATAACACTAATACCGGTATTATTTTGGTTTGAGGATGGGTTTGTAATTTTTGGACAAAAGCCAGACCATCCATATCTGGAAGACGCATATCGGTAAAAATCAAATCTGGAGCCTGTCCGACAGCCAACTCAAAACCAGTAGTGCCATTATCCGCCAGAAGCGCTTGGTGGCCAAACACCTCAACAGCTTTGGTGAGCGTTTCTAATGTGAAAGGATCGTCATCTACAAAAAGAATTCGAGCCATGATGAATCCTCGCTATCTGTAGTTATAAACCGTATATTTCTCCGTACTTTTTCTGCAGATATTGTATGTAAGGTTGTGGAGAGATGGTGGAGCCGGTAATCCTTTTGACTAATTCCTGTCCTTCAAATTTGGCGCCATGGCGGTGAATTTTCTCCCGCAGCCAGCCAAGTAATTCACTAAATTCCGCAGCTCTTATTTGCTCATCCAGGTTGGGGATATCCTTCTTGATCTCTTGCCACCATTGAGCGGAAATGAGATTGCCAAGCGCATAGGTTGCAAAGTATCCGATGTATCCATGTGACCAGTGCACGTCTTGTAATACGCCGTTAGAATTTTTCGTTGGAACAACTCCCAGATACTCTTTCATCTTACTGTTCCACAAGTCTGGTAAGTGACGGGCATCTAAATCCCCGGTGATGAGCGCAATCTCGATCTCAAGGCGCAGCATGATGTGGAGATTATAAGTTGCTTCATCTGCTTCTACCCGAATCAGAGAAGGCTCCACTTTGTTTATCCCCTTATAAAATGTGTCGAGGGTTGTAGCGCCAAGCTGGGTGGGGAAAAGTGCCTGTAGACGCGGATAGAAATACTCCCAGAATGGGTAGGATCTACCCACAAGATTCTCCCATAAGCGGGATTGTGATTCGTGAATTGCTAATGAGGCACCATCTGCTAGCGGAGTGCGTGCTAAGGCGGGGTCAAAACCAAGTTCATATAACGCATGTCCGCATTCGTGCATGGTGCTAAATAATGCCGAGCCGATATAATCTGGCAGGATACGAGTTGTAATACGAACGTCATTCAAACCAAATGAGGTTGTAAAGGGGTGGGCAGTTTTATCTTGGCGGCCGCGTTGCCAGTCATACCCGAATTTGGTAATGACTTCCACACCAAATTGCCATTGTTTTTCTTCATCAAAATGTTGATGCAATGCGGAATCATCAACCTGCGGGCGGCTAGAAATTTGGCGGATTAGTTCGACCTGGTGGGGGCGCAGCTCTTCGAAGATGGCTTGCACTTCTTTTGTTTTTAATCCGGGTTCAAATTCATCTAAAAGTGGATCATAGATATGTTCATACGGTCGGAAGTAATCCGCGTATTCCCTGCGCAATCCGATGATCTTCTCTAAGTAGGGACGGAATTTTTCGAAATCATCTTGTTCTCGAGCGCTTTTCCATGCCTCGTAAGCCATAGCGGATGTCTCAGAGAGTTCTTGGTAATAACGAGCGGGAACTTTTACTCGCTTCTCGAAATCACGGCGAGTCACTTTTACCAAGCGGGCTTCGGTTGAATCTGGATCAAAAGTGGCTACCTCTTTTTCTGCCTTCTCCAATAATTTGGCGAATTTTGGGGATGTTATCCGTTCATGGATTACACCTGCCAAGGTACCTAATTGTTCTCCTCTTTCCCGCGCACCTTGAGGTGGCATATATGTTTCCTGATCCCAGCTGATAATTGAGGCAATGTACTGTAAATCCCTGATCTCAGCCAATGCGGTTTTTAATTGTGTGAGTTTGTTTGTCATAAGCCTCCTCGAAGGTGATTAATTTGATGACATATAGTGCTATTTATACCACTTTCTTGCTTAAATTACTGTAATTCGCTCGGCACTGTTTTCATGAGGATACTGAAGATGAAAACAATTTAATTATGCAATAATGCGGAACAACATTAGGTTTTTAAATTTATTCAAACCATAATAACGCAAAAAGGGCTTCGCATGGACATTGCGAAGCCCTGATGATGATATCAATCTGCAGGTATGCGGGTTGTTTCTTTTATCTTGGCCGCATCGCGTAGCAAATCGGCTTTGTTGGTGTTTTCCCAAGGTAAATCTAAATCGTCACGGCCGAAATGTCCATAGGCAGCCACTTGTCGATAAAGTGGACGGCGCAGGCGTAAATCGCGGATGATTGCTCCTGGGCGGAGATCAAAAAATTCCGTAACGAATGCGGCAATCCGTTCATCCGGCACCCTTCCTGTTCCAAAAGTTTCCACATTGACACTTAATGGATGGGCAACGCCAATTGCATAAGCCACTTGTATTTCGCAGCGTTCGGCTAAACCAGCAGCGACGATATTCTTTGCTGCCCAGCGGGCAGCATACGCGCCGGAACGATCGACTTTGGTTGGATCTTTGCCACTGAAAGCCCCACCGCCATGCCGTCCCATACCGCCATAGGTATCAACAATGATCTTTCGCCCGGTGACTCCTGCATCTCCCATCGGTCCACCGATGGCAAACCGACCAGTAGGATTGACCAAAATACGAGGGCCTCCGTTCATCATATCGGCTGGAATGGTTGGTTTAATCACCTCTTCATAAAGCGCTTCACGGATTTGTTCCAGGGTAATTTCCGGCGCATGTTGGGCACTTACCAGCACTGTGTGAACTCGCGCCGGACGTCCATAGCGGTATTCAATCGTCACTTGAGTTTTTCCGTCTGGGCGCAACCAGGGGAGAGTGCCATTCTTCCGTACCACACTGAGACGACGGGCTAATTTATGTGCCAGGTAGATGGGCATTGGCATCAGCGTTTTGGTCTCATTGCAAGCATAACCAAACATCATCCCTTGATCGCCAGCGCCGATTGATTCGATTTCCGCATCGCTTACATTACCTTGTTTCGCTTCCAGCGCTTTATCGACCCCCATCGCGATATCCCCGGATTGACGGGCAATCGCAACCTGAACGCCGCAGGTGTTTCCATCGAAACCCTTCTCACTGCTGTCATAGCCGATCTCTGTAATGACTTTCCGTACTAGGTCATCATAGTTCAAATTTGCATGCGTCGTGATTTCACCCAGCAACATTACAAAACCCGTCTTTGTTGCCGTCTCGCATGCCACCCGGGAAAGCGGATCTTGTTCTAGGCAAGCATCTAAAACTGCGTCGCTGATCTGATCACATAGCTTATCCGGATGACCCTCTGTCACCGATTCGGATGTAAACAACAGACTCGGTGAGGTCATAAAAGTTGTAGACATGATTGTACCTCCTAACGATAAAAAATTGCCCCTTCCGGTACAGCAGAAAGGGCAAGTAGATATTAAATCTATGGCTGCCCTCTCATCTTCCAGAACATCCGTCTGCCGGAATTGGCACCTTCCGTTGGTCTAAACCTTTACGGGGTTGCCGAGGTTTCATTGGGCCGGTCCCTCCACCTCTCTGGATAAGAGCGCCGAGTGGGGCTATTAATTTGTTATTTGGATAATACCACGCCGTTTATCACTTGTCAATAAATGGAATAGATTCAAAAAAGTGATATTTTGTATTTTATTATTCTCCTCTTTCACTAACTTTATGGTCTACACAGTGAACGCGGGGACTTCTTGTTCTCGATCATTCCACCGAACGAGATAATAAGGCATCCATGCCACTCCAAAAAGTTCTGGGAGGATGTCTTTCTTTTGTGCGATGATAGGCACTTCGGAGACAGATTTGGCGATATCCTCCCATTTTTGTTTAATTGCTAAAAGTGCCTGAGTTTTTTCTTTTTCAATCAGGGCTATTTGTTGTTTATACTCAGCAATGGCTTTTTGAGATTCTTCCACATCCGCCTTGGCTTTGGTGGTTAAGCGGTGTTTTGATAGTGATGTGGACACTCGGCGGGAACTTCGTCGACCACCGAGGAGGCCGAGTAAATTTTCCGCATGGGTGCCATACTCTTCCATCCTTCTTTGGGATAGCTCTTCTTGATCCATTTCCAACTCACGCTGTTCTCGATCGATTTTAAGTTGTAAATCATTCACTTTCTTATCATAGGTGGCAGCAATCTTTTTTGTCTCTTCTTCAAGAGCCTTTTGGGCTGCTTCCTGGCAACGGCGGAGAAAATCTTCTTTGGTTTCCGTTGGAGAGCTATAAAGTTTCAACGCTTCATTTGCTTGGATGGTGATTTGGGCGCTACGGTAGACCCATTCTACGAAATCTTTTTCTAGCGCTTGGAGCGTTTTCGCATCATTTAAGGGCGCTTCAATAGGGTAATAGCGCGCCTGCGGCTCACCGCGGTCGGTTAATTTGTTGATGTCAATTGCGGGAGTGAGGAATTCTTCCCAGTGGATAAACCCCCGCCGATCTGGGTTTTGGACTAAAACCGTCTTGCGCCCTTCATAATCGAGGAAATATTTCCGGTTGATAAAACGCACTTCCACTTGTCCGATTAAGATTGGGTGATAGACGAGACTCGAGCTGCTCGGTTCGGATGTGGAGATGAGTTGAGATTGACGCAGAGCCTGGCTGAGGGTAAGGTTTACGGGTAGGATATACTCTTTTATTCCTTGAGGGAGAGATGGTTTAGTGCTGACCGGTGTGTCGGTACTGGTTAAATTTTCCCTGGTTGTGGTTGATGGAATGGCAGCACTGGTTTGTGTGCTGAGCGGTGCAGATGCTTTTTGAAGTGGAACCGGTGCGGAAGCGGAGGATAATTTGTTTAATGCCGGAATTTGCAAGCGGGTTAAAGGACCGGCTAAATAATTCATTGCCCAGCGAGTTTGAAATAAAAGCGGTTGTTTCTCATGGACATTTTGCATTAAAAATACCCGTTTCCCCAGGGAGGAAATTAATCGGTCAAAATCAGCACGGTTTAACCCTCCCGTAACGGCACTTTCCAATCCGTCCAGCAGACGTTGTTTGTCTTGGTCGGTTTGGAGTTTACCGATGCACCAGGTTCCGGCATTGGATAAACCTTTGTAATCCACATCAACAGGGTTTTGGGTTACCAGCACTTGTCCAACCCCAAAAGCGCGAGCTTGCTTGAGCATGCGGAGCATAACGGTTTTGGACGGTGGGTTTGCAACTGGGGGTAAGTATCCATAGATTTCATCGAAATAGATAATCGCGCGCAAGGTACTGCTACCTGATTGCGCACGCATCCAGGTCTCCACGGCTGCGTAAAATAAGGTCACGAAAAACATTCGCTCGCTTTCGCTAAGGTGCGCGAGATAAAAGACGCTGTGCTTTGGGCGACCATCTTCTGCAAACATGAATTGGTCTATTTCTAACGGCTGACCTTGGATCCAGGGCTGGAAGCTCGGGGCAGCGAGGATGTTGTTGAGAAGCATCGCTAAAGAAAAGCGATCCTTTTCGGGAAAGAAGGTATTGATATCGAAAACGCCAAGTTTTGCAAAAGGTGGCGATTGGGTTTGTAAAATGATCTCTCCTAAATCAAGATCACTCCCTTTCGACCAGGCATTTTCGAAAATATTCGAGAGCAAAATATGTTCTCGTGAACGGACTGGATCCAAATCTTGTAAACCAACCAGACCCAAAAGTGCGGTAACGGTGCCGTTAATCCTTTCGCGGATTACTTCCTGGTTCTCATCCCAATCAAGCTGGGGGGCTTTGAGAGAGGCTAAAATATTTACAGGAATACCAGCTGTAGAGCCCGGGGTGTAAATTGCAAAATGGGCTGCATCTTGTAATTTTCGGATTCGTTCCGGCTCAATTCCCCAATCCGCTAAGCCTTGTTTCCAGGTCGCGGCGGTTTCTTCTGCAACCTGTTCTAGGGTTTTACCAGACCTTCGGACTGCATCCGCATCCAACCACGGCATAAAATCTTGGGGCTTTAAATCGGGAAAATGGAGTAATATGTTGGTCATATCTCCTTTTGGGTCAATCATTAAAGCTGGGATACCATTTAAGGCGGCTTCTTCAAGGAGATTGATACATAAACCGGTTTTCCCAGAACCCGTCATCCCCACTACGACAGCATGGGTGGTTAAGTCATCCGGATCGTAAAGAAGCGGCTGATCGGTCGCCTTGCCCTTAGCGGGATCAAAAATTCGCCCTAAATAAAATTTCCCATGCGTTTCCATCATTCTCTCTCCTTTAGATTTGGATTGATAGACCAGTCATCAGATTCTGCAACTCGCAATTGGTTTTATTCAATTATATGACTACTCAGCCTGTTCATTATTGTGATAAACGTTCTTGGCATATCGGGAAGTCCACCATCCCCACGCCGGCTTAATGATGGCTTTGCAAGCTCGCCTCTCGGCTGTCATTGCGAGAGAGCGTTCATTGCGACCGAAGCAGTCTCTACCTTGATAGACGCTGGCGAACCGATGGCATCATTGTACTCCCCAAGACAAATGTCATTGGTAAGGTACATTTGCAATACCAGCTTGCGGATTCAAGTAATCAATCCTCACGGATAATCTGTTTACTAAATTATAGCATGAAGCAGTTGTCAAAGGATTTCGACGATAACCCTCGAATTGTATTGCCCCTAATTTACTCAAGTAATTATACTTATTGGATATTATTAGTTTAATAGGTTATAATATTGACAAATAGAAATACATCTATTTTGTGTTTTATCAAAGTAGACCAGATTTTTCAATTTCTTTGTCCCCATTGGTTGCCTATTCTGCCAAGTTGAAATTCTGGAAAGCATTTTTACGGAAACAAATTTTCATCTTGTTTCCCGAATAAACAAATCGAGAAAGGAAGGATTTGAATATGAAATCACACAATTTTCGTTTCTTTGCTTTGGTTATTGTTTTATCCTTAACAGCTTTATCGTGTAAATTATTAACCCCGAATGCTTCCGTAACCGAGTCTGTTCCAGAAGAGATGACCGAAGTTCCTCAGGAAATCATTACGGAAAGCCCTGCTGAAATTCAGACCGAAGTTGCGTCCGATTCTTCTTTCATTACCGATGTAGTCATGTCTAAGGATATCAATAATGACACATACGAACCAATCGACGTAACGGATACTTTTGATACTTCACAATCCATTTTTCATTGTGTCGTTAAGATGAAAAATGCACCAGAAAATACCAATATCAAATCCATTTGGAGTGTGGTAAATGTGGAGGGTATTGAAAACGGTTATGTAATGGGTGAGACCGAATTGACAGCTTCTGGCTCAGGTTTTGTTCATTTTTCTTTTGAACCATCAAACGGAAGCCTGCCACCTGGAGATTATCAGGTTCAGATTCTTGTCAATGGTAACCCGGATAGAGTGGTGACTTTCTCGGTTAAATGATTTAAGTTTGATAGAAAACAAAACACCCTTTGGTTTGCTTGGCACGATACATTGCTACATCAGCATGTTTAAGTAAGGTTTCTCCATCCTCTCCATCCATTGGATAAACGCTGATGCCAATGCTCGTGCCAAGAATGAAATTGCGACCATCCAATTCAAATGGCTGGCTGATGGTTTGTAATACTTTATTGGCAACCAACTCGCAATTTTGGCGGTTCGCAACCCCTTCTAAAATAATGGTAAATTCATCCCCTCCTAAGCGGGCAACCGAATCACTTTTACGCACGCAATTCTGTAATCGTTGCGCTACCTCCACCAAAACCCGATCGCCCCAAGCATGCCCCAGCGTGTCATTAATCGCTTTGAAATTATCCAGGTCCAGCAGCATCACTGCCACCCGCCATTTTTCATCTTTGCCCGATTGTGCTCGGCGGGCGCGCATGATTGCCTGATCAAGGCGATCGTGGAAGAGCTCACGATTTGGTAACCCTGTTAAGGGGTCATGGGTTGCTAAAAATCGCAAACGGTCTTCGGCGTGTTTACGGCTAGAAATATCGGTGAAGATAACAATATAATTCGATAGGTTTCCTTCTCCATCTTTTACCGTGCTGATGGTAACCCACTCTGGGTAAATCTCCCCATCTTTGCGGCGATTCCAAATTTCACCCTGCCAAGCCCCGGTTACGGAAAGAGATTTCCACATTTGGAGGTAAAATTCACTGTCCCGCTGATCACTATGAAAGTGATGAGCCTCTTTTCCCTGAACTTCCTCGCTTGTATATCCAGTGATATCACTAAAGGCGCGGTTGACCAAGATGATTTTCCCTTGCGCATCGGTGATGAAAATTCCTTCGTGCGTGGTTTCGAACGCCTGCGCAGCCAGATGGAGCTTTTGGTCCTTTTTCACCTGGAGGGTGATGTCTTTCAGCGTCACGAGATAAACGGGTTGGTCTTGACAGACGGCCGGTTGAACCTTCATCTCCAATGTGCGTTTCTCTTGATCAGCTCCGATCCATTCAATGGGTGTTGGATTGGTGATATTTAGCGGAAAAGGAAAGGTTGGATTTTCGGGTTGATCCGACGGTATTTTCAATAAGTCTTCTGCGATTTGGTTGGCATATAAAATTTCAGAACCCTCGTTAACCAACAAGATACCATCTTGATGATAGGTGACGACGGTTTGCAGATAATGTTCTCTGGGATGATGATAGCGAGTTATTGCCATAGGTGAATAAAACAAATTATACATGGAAATCGCTCCAGATGAAATGACATTCATTCATTTGGGATGCAATCCTTGTGCCAATAATAACTAAGTTAAAAGTTTGGAGTGTCAGGAGCGAGCTTTGCGGATCATCCAATCCATTAAGGGGTAAATTGCATTACCGAGTAGATTATTCAAATGATAGAGAAGTTTTGTTTCAGTGCCCGGCAGGATGATATATTGCCGGCGAATAATTCCCTTCAATATCGCTTGGGCAACCTGGTCAGCGGTGAGCACTCCTCCTGTGCTGGAAAGTGCCCGTGTTTCTGGCGGCTTAAATGGTGTTTCATAAGCCAGTTGGGGAGTGTCTGTATCAGGAGGAAAAACAACCGAGACATGGATACCCCTTGGTTTTAATTCCGCTCGGAGAACATCCGAAAAACCACGAACAGCGTATTTCGAGGCACCATAAGCAGAATATCCAAACACACCGATGAAGCCGGCAACAGAGGAGATGTTGACAATCGTCCCGCTTGCGCGGGCAATTAAATCTGGTAATAATGCTTTGATCACATAGACCGTTCCCAAATAATTTACCGAGATCATTTTTTGGAAAATATCAATGGATAAATCCTGTACATAACCGGGTTGTGTGATTCCGGCGCTGTTAATGATCAGATCAGGCAGTCCCACTTTTTGCTTCATTTGCTGCATGAGTTGATTTACTTGCTCCCAATCCGCAACGTCACCAACCAAAACACCATGAGATTGTTGCGCAGAGCGGGGTAAGGCAGCCAGTGCCTTCTCTAAATTCTCTTTTCTGCGAGCCAACAACCAAACATTTGCGCCGGCGTTTGCCAGCTGTCGCCCGACCGCAAAGCCAATCCCACTGGAACCTCCGCTAATCAAGGCAGTTTGACCATAGAATTGTTGGTAAGAATTTTTCATCGTATTTCCTTTTGATACTATAACACATGAAGTGACTTTCCCGTTTCTTATGTGGAACAGAATCACCTATCTATCTTTTTCCATCAATTAATTGTCATTCCTTTGCGTTTAAAAGGGTATTTCCCCATCTAATTTAAATAGCGCAAGATGAGAAATGAATAAGCATCCTTACAATTTAGCCCCAATTGTGAAATTAACAAGGTATACTTTATAATAAATGTCATTAAACTATTGAAATGGAGGGCACGATGAAAGGAAATGAGACAATTCTGCAGACATTAAATTATATGCTGGCTGATGAGCTGACCGCAATTAACCAATATATGGTCCATTCGGAGATGTACGATAATTGGGGTTATGAAAAATTAAATTCAGCCACCGAGCAACGGGCAATTGACGAAATGCACCATGCTGAAAAACTCATTGCCCGCATCCTTTTCTTAGAAGGAAAACCAATTGTCACAGAGCTACACAAAATCCATATCGGGGAAGATGTTGAGAAACAGCTCAAAAACGATTGGGAAGCCGAGCAGGGAGCGATCAAAATGTATAATGATGGCATACGCCAAGCATTAGAACTCGGCGATAACGGTACCCGCGAACTTCTCGAGGATATCCTCGAGGACGAAGAAAAACATATCGACTGGATAGAAGCACAACTCGATCAAATCAAACAAATGGGGTTACAAGTTTACCTTGGAGAACAAACGAGCTAGCGATTAAATTAGAGCCATCCGAAGTACTGATTTCTTCGGATGGCTCTCTTGATTTAATCTACCACTTCTCCTTCTATTACCGGGATGCCGACTCGGAAAGTAAGCCCTTCTGCTCCCCGTTCTACCAATATTGTGTCGCCTTCGTGAAATTCACCCGCCAAAATTTTCAAAGCTAGCGGATCTTGCAGCTCCCGTTGAATAGCTCGTTTGAGGGGTCTGGCGCCAAAGTCTGGATCATATCCAACCTCAGCCAGATATTCGCGCGCGGTTTGGTCCACTTCCAGTATATAGCCGCGTTCTTTGAGCAAAGCAGCGATGCGCCGCAATTGAATATCCACGATCTGGGCTAAATGTTCACGTGTCAGCGGGTGGAACAGAATAATCTCATCGATGCGGTTCAAGAACTCTGGGCGGAAGTGCATCTGCAACACACGGGTGATCTCTTCTCGGCTAACCTCATGGCCACCCTCCCACAGTTGATTACCAAGGTTGCTGGTCATGATCACGATTGTGTTGCGGAAATCCACCGTCCGTCCGTGCCCATCGGTTAATCGCCCATCATCCAATAACTGGAGCAACACGTTGAATACCTCGCTGTGCGCTTTTTCGATTTCATCGAATAGCACTACGCTGTAAGGGCGTCTCCGCACGGCTTCGGTTAACTGCCCGCCTTCTTCATAGCCAACATAGCCCGGTGGTGCACCCACTAAGCGCGAGACGGTGTGTTTCTCTTGATATTCGCTCATATCGATGCGAATCATCGCCCGCTCATCATCGAACATGAACTCCGCTAGGGCGCGGGCTAGTTCTGTCTTCCCCACCCCAGTTGGACCGAGGAAGATGAAAGAGCCAATAGGCCGATTTGGATCTTGTAAACCTGCGCGGGCTCGCCGTACGGCATTGGAAACCGCACGAATTGCATCTTCCTGACCGACGACGCGCTGATGGAGGCGTTCTTCCATGTAAATCAATTTTTGGGTCTCCGCTTCTAATAGCCGCGAGACCGGGATTCCTGTCCAGCGGGCTACTACTTGAGCGATTTCTTCTGCATCCACTTCCTCTTTGAGTAACGGTTGACCCTGCTGCAGCTCCTTCAACCGTCGTTCACCTTCAGCCAGACGAGCTTCAAGTTCTCTCAATGTTCCATAGCGTAAGCGCGCGACGGTTTCCAACTGATTTTGGCGTTCTGCACGTTCGATCTCTAAGCGTGTTTGCTCGATTTGTTCTTTGATCGATTGTAGATGCGTGATGGCTTCTTTTTCAGCTTGCCAGCGGGCGCGTAATTGATTGGACTGCTCATGCAAGTCTGCCAGCTCCTTTTCAATTCGCTCTAATCTTTCCTTTGACGCTTTATCCTTCTCTTTTTTCAACGCTTCGCGTTCGATTTCAAGCTGCATGATTTGGCGGTCGACGTCATCCAGCGCTTGTGGTTTCGAATCGATTTCGGTGCGCAGTCTCGCAGCAGCTTCATCGATCAGGTCAATTGCCTTATCCGGCAAGTGCCGATCGGTGATATAGCGGTGGGATAGTGTGGCAGCTGCAATGACAGCCGGGTCGGTGATACGCACCCCGTGATGGAGTTCATATCGTTCTTTCAAACCGCGTAAAATGCTAATTGTCTCTTCGACACTTGGCTCATCGATGATCACGGGTTGGAAACGCCGTTCCAACGCGGGATCTTTCTCGACGTACTTTCGATATTCATCGAGGGTAGTCGCGCCGATCATATGTAATTCTCCCCGCGCCAGCATCGGTTTCAGCATATTGCCCGCGTCCATTGCGCCTTCTGCTGCACCGGCTCCAACAACCGTGTGCATTTCGTCTACAAACAAGATCACTTCACCCTGGGCATCGGTGATCTCTTTTAGAACGGCTTTGAGTCGTTCTTCAAACTCACCGCGATATTTAGCCCCAGCTACCAGTGCACCCATATCCAGTTGCACTAAACGTTTGTGCTTTAAACCTTCTGGAACATCTCCATTGACAATTCGTTGAGCCAATCCTTCGACTACTGCGGTTTTACCTACCCCAGGCTCACCAATCAGAGCTGGATTATTCTTCGTGCGGCGAGAAAGGATTTGGATAACGCGGCGGATTTCTTCGTCACGCCCAATCACCGGATCCAATTTACCCTGCCGCGCTAAGGCGGTTAAATCGCGGCCATATTTTTCTAATGCCTGATAAGTGCTTTCCGGGTTTTGCGAGGTTACCCGTTGCGTTCCACGAATACCTGCTAGTGCTTTTAAGATGGCATCTTTGGTTAATCCATATTGAGCAAGCCGTTTTCCTTCGATACTATCGGTCAAGCCAAGCAAGATATGCTCCGTTGAGACATACTCATCCTGCATCCCTTTGGCATAGCGCTCTGCGGCTTCTAACGTTTCTGCTGCAGGGCGGGATAAACCAATCTCACCACCTCCACCGTAAACCCGGGGACGGCTTTCGAGATCTTTCGTCAACTCTTCGCGGAGAGCTAAGACGCTCCCGGCTACTTGTGTGACGATTGCTGGCACGACACCTTCTTCCTGGCGCAATAATGCCAGTAGGATATGCGCCGGTTCAATAGCTTGATGGGAATAATCCCGCGCAATCTGCTGTGCGCTAAAAACCGCTTCTTGTGATTTTTGTGTAAATTTATCTAAATTCATGTTTCTCCTCCAACAATAATAAGATGATTTCGAATAATGCTTTCATTATCAAAGATCAATCCATTGTTTAAGCTGATTTTGTACAATAAATTCTTTCCTATTAATTTTATTGATCCTAACCTCAAGGACGAGGTGGATTCAAGTTTATGGTTTTCTTTTCAGTGTTAGGTTAGAGGAGTTTTATTGGAATCGCATAAGTTTGATATTAACAAAATATTGGAACATTTCGATGAAGGTTGGAAATTATTCAAAAGGTTTCAATGGAGACAATTACCGAGCCACATCTTTTTCTGGGATAAAACAAAAATCGAAAACGAATTTGTTCTCTCTGAGTGCTTTCCGATTAGGCAAACTCCTGCTATCACCGCTTTCCTTCAAATGGTAAAATGGAATAACTCGAATAGCATGATATTTATTTCAGATAAGATACCTTATTGAAGAAGCGCTGTCATCTTAAAGAGAAAAGCTTTTATTAATAACCTCATGAAAAAAATTTATTACTTTTTGAAAACGCCATCTCGTCTTATTATTATTCTTATTACTTTTTTGGTTGGGATGATGTTTGCTGTGCCGCGCCTTATCACCCCTGACCATTATGTGATGGTAGATGAACCATTGTGGCTGTATCGTTCCGCGAATTTCTTAAACGCATTGAAAGAACACGATTGGAGATTTACCTATCAAATTAACCATCCTGGGGTGACCACCATGTGGGTTGGAGCGACTGGTTTACTTATTTCACACCCCGAGGTGGTTCGTGAACAAACTGGTCAACTCAATTATCGCCAATATGAAGACCTTCTTGCAAAATTAAAAGTGAATCCATTCGATATCCTCGTCACCGACCGGATTCTGATGGCGCTTGTCACAACAGTTACATTAACCATCGCTTTTTTCTATGCCTGGGATTTGGTAGGATTATTACCCGCCTTGCTAGGGTTTAGCTTTATTGCATTCGATCCGTTTCATCTTGCTCTTACCCGCATCCTTCATTTAGATGGATTCTTGAGTAATTTCATGTTCTTAGCGATGCTCGGATTGTTTCATTTTTGGAAGAAAAAACGGATTTCATCTCTTCTATTATCGGGAGCCTGCAGTGCGTTAAGCTGGCTGACGAAATCTCCGGGTTTGTTTTTATTGCCATTTATCGGGTCACTCATCCTCATGATGATTTATTGGGAGGTTAAACCTCACAGTAAAAAAGATTGGCAGAACTTCTTCGTTCAACTTACCAAGGTATTCTCTATTTGGGGAGCGAGCGCCTTATTTGTCTCCCTGTTGTTTTGGCCAGCATTGTTATCAGACCCGGTTCGTGTAATTCACCTCGTTTTGTTAAAAGGATTTCAAGCAGCTCAAGAAGGACATGAACAAGCCTTATTTTATAAAGGAATAATCTACCCAACTGGGCAATTAAGCGTTCGGGTCTGGGATTTTTATCCAATTAATTTTTTCTGGCGCACGACACCGGTGATTATTCTTGGTTTGATATTGTTTGTGATGGTTATTTTTAATCGAAAAGCTATGGATGGAGATAACCATATCTCCATTGTAGTGGCGGGATTGTGGTTATTTGGATTGGGATTTATGTTTTTCATGAATCTCGGGGATAAAAAATTTGATCGGTATATCCTGCCGGTCTTTCCACCATTGGATCTGCTGGCCGGGATTGGTTATGCTGTGTTGGCGAAAATGATCTTTCAAAAAGGTTTTGGGAAATTCCTTGCCCCTGTGATATTGCTTGTTGCAGTCGGATTACAAGCTTTTTCCTCGATATCTCTCTTCCCATATATGGTTTCTTATTACAACCCGTTGTTGGGAGGACCAACCAGAGCAGTAGCCATTATGGATGTAGGCGAGGGGGAAGGATTAGAACTGGCTGCTGAATATCTCAACCAAAAAGCTGATGCAGAGAAATTACAGGTATTTGCATGGTACGCTACGGGTTGTTTTTCATACTTTTTCGATGGCATAACCCGCCAAATTCGCCCAGAAGAGCGTCAAACAACCAAACGATTACAAACGTTACAGAAGGCGGATTATGTTGTGATATATATTAATCAGGAGCAAAGGGGGTTAGGCAAGTTCTATTTAGATTATGTGAAAGACCTTCCCATTGAAAAGCGGATTTTTATTAATCAAATTGAGTACGCCCGGATCTATAAACTCCATTAGTGGATCGAGCAATCTCATTCCGTTACTTTGTAATTTAAGAAACAATCCAGAAGATTCACCGAACTTCTTACGTTGAGCTGGTAAATCTTCTGGAGGCTTTTCGTTTCTCGGATTATTGCCGAACCTGATGATAGGCACGATTTTGATTATTTCTTCCAGCCGCACCAAGCGTCACGGGATGATAGGTTGGTTCTGCGTGGGTAAGGAGTGTTTCATCAGCGTTTTCGTCGTTTTTCTCCACTTGGGTGAGCGGGGTCGATTTGAACGGCATAGGAGCAGATCGCAGCGGCGTAGCCATAGACGCGTTAGCCGGTTGCCGGTTCAAGCCGTGCGATGGGTTCGTGATAGGGCGCAATAAAGCAGGTTTCCTTTGCGGTGTTTCGGAACGTTCATTTTGGGCAAAGATACGGGTTCCGGCAACGGAAAAAGATCCAATAATTAAAACGCGGATTAACCAGACTAAGATCGCTACGAAAATGGGCACAATCCGTAACATGGTTTGTTGCCCGATGACGGCATTGCCTAAGGATTGATGTTCCAGGATCGCAATCGAGACACCCCACCAGGTCAGCATGGCATTCATGCTGGCGGCTAAAAGCCAAGCACCCAATAAATACCAGGTGGAATGAGAAGAGGGCGATGACTCATCCGGCGTAAATAGGCGGGCGATGCCGGCGAAGTCAATGCTGCAAAATGCAATGGCAAGAATGGTCGCCCAGCGCAAACCAGCAAAGGTCAAATTGCCAAGTAAATCCGAGAGGGCAAATTCAGTGGTGGAGTAATTGAAAGTCTCGAAGGCAATCAATGCTCCGAAGATGATGAACCCAAAGGCGGTGGCTCTGCGGATGTGTAGCCGCTGCCACAGGGAAGATAAGGGTTGGAATTGAGTCATGCTGATATTCATCATAAACCTCCGTTAGAACTATTGACAGAACATACGTTCGACATTTATAATAATAGAACAAAAATTCTATTTTGTCAAGAGGTCAATTTTGAAAATAGATCATCCCATTCCAGCTCAATCGAAAATGATTTCTCACTGCTTTGAAGGGATAAGGCTTTATTCGGACGGGAGGTAGGATTTTTATGGAATACTCAACAAATAGCACTCCGATTCGTGCCAATTGGCTTTTTCTAGGCTTGATGTTTTTCGTAATTTTCGTTGGATGGGCTGGCTATACGTTATCGAGCGTTTTTATCGCTCCTCAATCGAAGTTCGTGACTGATTCTTTCACAACCAATAAGGAGGTTCAAACGAATCGCATTGATCCTGTTTCTGATTCAGTGAAAAACGGCGGCTCATTACCCTGTCTGGTCAGTGATAATTATCCAAAGAGCATTCTCCGCTGGTGCGACCTCATTACACGCAGCGCTCAAAAAAATCACATCGATGCGGATTTATTAGCGGCGTTGATTTGGGTAGAAAGTGGTGGCAATCCATCGGCGGTCTCCGCCAGCGGGGCGGTGGGATTAATGCAGATCATGCCCAGCGATGGTCAAGCGGCTGGCTTTCAATGCGTCAGCGGACCTTGTTTTGCCAATCGACCGCGCACAGATCAACTATTGGATGCACAATATAATCTCCAATATGGTAGTCGGATGCTGGCAGGTTTAATAAAGAAATACGGTTCCCTGCGCGAGGCATTAAGAGCGTATGGCCCAATGGATGTGGGTTACGATTATGCGGATAAAGTCTTAGCCATCTATCGGAAATATCAAGCAGATGGGCGTTGAACTACCCTTGTGGAGAAAAAGGAGGATATCAAACCATAAAGCAAAAACAAGAAACCTGGCAAACTCATGCGGTCAAAACCGGTGTTAACCCACCAGCTTAAATCGTGTTTGGGGTCAAAGGATAGCAGGTAATATATCCCAATTATCGTTAATGTCATCAACAGACCGCTAAGACCATATAAGTTTGGCATAGCTTGCTGTTTCATGTTAGTGAAAAACCATAACCCAATCAATACAATTAGGATAATCCCGCTTACCCCCCAGATATCCACGCGCCATAAGCGGAAAAACCATTGCACGGGTAAATAAAGCCCTTGGGATAGATGTAGCTCACCATGGCTTAGCTTGTCCACTGCTATTCGTAATATCTCTTCATCCTTCATGGGATCAGGATAAACGCGGCTTTTCACCGTCCACCAAAAAAAGCCATACAAAAGGATCGGGAGGCTGAGCAAGATCCAGGTTTTATTGGTCAGGACATCCTGTTTAATCAAGAGAAACGCTAACCCTACTCCGATAATGATGGCGGTGAGAAGCATCCCTTCCGGACGAGTCCATGCTCCGGCAAGCATCATGAGAATACCTAATCCTATTTGATTAATAGTGGTTTTGGCGGAACGATCTGCTGACAATGTAGAACTTGCAAAGGTTATCCTTTGTACCCCTGCTAAAAACAAACTCCCCCCCGAAAATAGATAGAAGGTAAACGGTAAATTGGCATAAGCTAAACTGGCGTGCCGAAAGACAAGGGGTGTGCTGCCAATCAGTAATGTCAGGATCCCCCGCCATAAGCGGCTTGCTCCAATTCGTTTTAGGATTCCATCCCAAACCAGCAAAACACTAAGATAATACAAGCTGAAGATAAGTTTTGCAGAAGGGAGGACATCTCCAAACATTAATTTCACACTGGCAATGAGGATGGGAATATTTAAGGGATATGCAGATGTATTTGTCCCCCATTGTGTGGCGCTTTGCACCTGACCGGTCAAGGCGATCCCATATCCTTTCAAACCCCAAATTTGGATTTCATCGGTTGCAGCATAACCTTTGCCAACCGCTATGATGGCTGCCAAAACAGTCAAAAGGATATAACTCAGCATCCAGGGATTAACCGATCTCAAAAGAGACTTGAAATGGAGCTCCTTGGTTTTTTTTGGTCTCAAATAGAGCCACAACCCTCCCAGACAAAGCAATAGAATATAAACGCCAATCAAGCTTGTTGGCGAGATTGAACCAAGCAAGATGGAAATGGCTGCTACCAAAACACTAAAACAAGCCAGTCCTAGACCGTAACCAAAGGCGATGTTTTCTAAACCGGAATCATTAAGAAAGAGAGCGACAAATTGGCTGCCAAAAAAAGTCAATCCAAGGATACCCAGTAAAAACCCTAAGGATTCTCTTAGCAGGCTATTTCGCGAAACACCAAAATCAGCAGGATTGGCGGACCAGGCACTGGTATTTGGAAGGATTACTCCCCAATGCGCATCAAATGGTATCGCTTTTCCTACTCCGTCTAAAAAAGCATTTCGCTGACTATCATTGAAATAAAGAATTGGTTCTTTCCCGATTGCCTGCCGGATGCAGTCCATGGTTAAGCAATTGCGGACAGTACGGGGCAACAAATAAAATTGGAGCGCCGGCGTAGAGAAGATGGGATGAGAAGTATCATCGGTGAGGGTTGGATAGATAATTTCGCTTTTTTCTGATAGGTGCGCTCGCAAAAAACGGATAAAATTGGCAGCCCGTTCCCCTTCCTGAAAGGCAACCTCCCGCCAGATTGCTTCTTTGCTGCCGATATGGTAGATACGGATTAACTCTCGTGCAGTATTGAATGTGATAGAGGATAGGTTTAGGAGAACAGCCAATCCAAACAGCCCAATCAACCAGCTCTGAAACGGTTTGATTTTCATTGCTAAAATTGTATCATAGTGATCGGGATTGGACTTCTGCATTGGAGTTACTGGAACATACTCGTTGAAACGCAGCCGAATAATAAATCCACTCGATAAATACCAATGTTTTCGGGGTGGATCACAAGGTCAACGCTCCTTTTCGGGTATACTGGAAAGGAGTATATTCACCTTGATTAATAAAAATACGCGTTGACACATCAGCCGAATCGCACTAAACTATAAGGTAAGGAGGCATTTTATGTCATCTTTTCCTTTTCAATTAATCATGCGCGCCGGTCCAATGCCCGGCAAAATTTTCCCATTGCAAAAAAACGAAATCTATATTGGGCGTGATCCCGCTAACGATATTGTTATCGCCGATGTAGAAGTTTCTCGGAAGCATGCCCGTTTGACCTTCCAACCAGGCGGTTATGTTCTCGAGGATTTAGGCTCTACTAACGGCACCTATATCAATGGTCAGCGCTTGTTGGGTCCTCATGTCTTACGGGCTGGTGAGGTTATTCAACTTGGAGAGAATGTCAGCCTGAGCTTTGACGCGATCTATGACGAAAACGCGACGATTGTGGCTCCAGTGAATGCGCCACCCCCGTATGTTCCACAAGCTCCAACATATTATGCAACCCCCGCGCAGCCGCCCCAACCACCCCAGCCAGCCAGTTATGTCCCCCCGCCCATGGCAACGGCAATGCCGCAATATGCTGCGCCGGCGAAAGCTGCTCCACCGCCGCAGGCTAATGTATCCGCGTATAACATGCCGCCGGCAGGAGAATATCAAGAGGAGAGTCCTGCTCTTCCGGCGAAGAAAAAGAACAGTACGCTGATTTTTGCCGGCTGTGGTTGCTTGCTGATCATTTTGATTTTCCTGGTTGGTCTAATTATTTTTGATCAGCTTAATATGTGGTGTGTTGGTCCATTTCGCTTTCTAAGCCCAATTTATGAGATCATCAGTGGCGGGGTTTGCCCCTGAGAAGCGCTTGAAACAGAATTGCTTTTCACGGCTGGGTGATCGATTGAATCTCCCAGCCGTTTGCTCCTAAATGTAAGCTTACTTTTATCAGAACATTGCTTCCCTTGGTCACCAAAGCTTCAGCATCATTCTCGTGAAGATCTATTTGTTGTGCTTCGAATCCCGCTTGATTTAATTGTTGCACAATCTCCCAATACGTTTTTGCCAGAGGATGAGCCAGAAATGGTTGCGTATCGCCTGTGCGCAGGCGGTCGAGCGTGGTTGCCACCGCCCTGGTTAATTCGATGTTTAACCCGAGGTCACCTTGCTGAAGCGCTTCTCCGGCGCGATGGAGCATTGTCTCCAAGGCGATATTGGTCGGGTTTGTAGGATGACGCCAATAATCTGCCACGATGTTGCGGTCAATCAGTTCTTGCACATTGACCATCCAGCCGCTTTGGTAATAGGCAGAACGGTCAAGAGCCTGTTGATAGGAACGGATTGTATCGTAGTATTCGACCAAGGCTTGCACTTTTTCTTGATCGGAGATAGAAACGGGTATCTTGTTCAGGTATGCCAGAAAATCCCTTTCCAGATCAGAAAAGGTACGTTGGAAATGGGCTTGTAATGCCCGATCAATGGAATCAGAGTTTTTTTCATCTTTTGCGTGTGGTATGGTTTGATAAAATTCCAGAAAAGCTTGCCATCCCCAGCGCTGCACCATGTATTCAACCAATGCACCAGCCTCTAGATAGCCAATCTCGTGCTGTTTGAGATAAAAATCATTCGCTAAATCTGGTAAAGAAATATAGCGGTGCAGTGGGAGCAAGGCTGCCGCGCGCGGGAGCAAAGGTTCTGGTTGATAATGTCCACTACTTAAATAAACTGCCAGCCCTTCCATAAATAATGCAGGCTTGAAATCTCCCCCATTCCAGCCATCAAAAATGTGCACCAGTTCGTGATGTAAAATAGTGCGCACTTCCCCGGCCGTATAATTCCGATCAAGGTAAGAAATGGTCACATTTTGGTCAGCGAAACCACCTTGTCCGATCACGCGCGGGATAAAAGCGATACCCAGGGTTTCCTTGGGCTGCTGAGGGATTTGTTTCTGTACCGAAAGGAACTCTTCTTCGACAATATCGGTTAATTGGGGGAGATCGCGTTGGGCAGCGCTTCCACTGATGGTATAGATCACGCAGCAGTTGGTCTCTTCACTATGCCAATGGGCTTGTTTTTCTTGCTCGGGTAATGCATCAGCAGGAAGCAAAGTAACCGATTGACGCCATTGCAAAGCCAGGCTAGGAATCGAAAAAGTCAGCCAGTGTTCACCCGCTGACTGCCCGTGTGTGTTCCAAACCCAATAAAAAGTGGCTTGCTGGCGCGATTCATAGCCAAAAGGTTGAAAGGTGGTGCTGCCTAAAAACTGCGCGGGGGAGTCGAGCGAAACTGTGATTGCCTGATTGATTAAGGCTTGTTGTGGAGGCGCAATGACTTCGATACTAATTTGATCACCCACATAAAGCGGGCTATCCGGATGAAAATAAACCTGGAAATTTTGTTGAGGGGAAGGAATGGCAGTCTTTGTGCTTTGCGTTGGATAGGTTGGGGAGATTGTCTTTGTCGGTGTGGAAAGAAGAGGGAGCGGCTGCGCTGATGCAGTAGTGGTTGGGCTTGTGGTGACAGAAGGCGTTGGCTCAATATCATAAATTGGCTGAGAGATTTTACATGCTACCAGTAAAAATAGTGTGGCGAGACAAATTTTCCAGATGCGTGCCTGCATGGGGCTAATTATAGCAGCCTCTTTTTGTGCTTGATGATGATCCTCCTGTTATCGGGCATGACATGATGCGCGCCGAGCAGTTGTCAGCTGAGGGTGGCGGTCATGGCAAGCAAAGCGAAGCCAGCACCCAACTGGGATTGAGATTGCTTCTGTCGTAAAGAACGCTCCATCGCGATGACAATTTAGTAGTTGTCACAGCATACGAAGCGAAGCACTCTCCCACCCAAGCGTGGAGATTGCTTCTGTCGCAAAGAATGCTCCATCGCAATGACGGTTTGGTCGTTGTCACAGCGAACGAAGCGAAGCGGTCTCCCGCTCAAGCGTGGAGATTGCTTCTGTCGCAAAGAACGCTCCATCGCAATGACAATTTAGTAGTTGTCAGAGCATATGAAGCGAAGCGGTCTCCCATCCAAGCGTGGAGATTGCTTCTGTCGCAAAGAACGCTCCATCGCAATGACGATTTGGTCGTTGTCACAGCATATGAAGCGAAGCAATCTGCACCCGAAATTGTGAACATTATGTCTATTCTCTATAATAAAGAACTAAAAAGATCATAGTTGAATTGCTTCTGGTACAATCTATACACATAAACTGATGAAAAATTCACAAACGTACGAAATAGAAATCACTGGGATGGGGTTTGGAGGCGCCGCATTTGGACGTCTGGATGATGGGCGAATGGCTTTTGTACCTTATGCCATAGCTGGAGAGCGGGTGCGCATTGGAATTAAAGAAGAAAGACCCCATTATGTAAATGCGGAAATCGTTGAAATTATCAGGCCGTCGGCAAGCCGAATCGTACCACGCTGCCCCCATTTTGGTGTTTGCGGCGGTTGTCATTATCAGCACATCCGTTATGAAGATCAACTCCACATAAAAGCCGCGATCCTGAAAGATCAACTCCAACGCATTGGCGGCTTTAAGCACTTACCCGAAATCGAAATCATTCCTGCACCTGACCCTTGGAATTATCGCAACTCCTTACAATTTCATCTTACGGATGAAGGAAAACTGGGATTTCACAAGGCAGAAACTACGGAGACATTAGAGATTCAAGAGTGCTATTTGGGACAATCTCCCTTACAAGGCTTATGGAAACAAATCGAATTCGAGCCAGGCATGGCAATCGAGCGGCTGCATATTCGCTGCGGAATTAACGATGATGTCATGCTCGTTTTGGAAAGTGATAACGATGAGATACCGAATTTAGTCGTAGAAGAACTGCCAATTTCTGTGGTGCATCTAACCGCTCAAGAGGCAGTTGTGCTGGCTGGAAGCGAATACCTTTGGATGGAGGTGCATGGGCGTTTGTTCCATCTCTCAGCGGGTGCTTTCTTCCAAGTCAATAATGCTGTTGCAGAAAAGATGGTGGATCATCTGCTGACTCATCTGGAATGGAAGCCCGACATGACGGTAATCGACGTGTATTGCGGCGGTGGATTATATAGCGCGTTCATTGCTAAAAAAGTCGGCCGATTGATTGGCATCGAAAGCGCCAGCGCGGCTTGCCAGGACTTCGAAATCAACCTGGCCGAGTTTGACAATGTAGAGTTATATGAGGCAGCAGCCGAGGATGTCTTGCCCTATCTCCATATTAAAGCGGATGTCATGCTGCTTGATCCACCCCGCAGCGGGTTGACCAAAGCGGTACGGCAAGCCATCGCGGCTCAGCCACCAGTACAATTAATCTATATTTCCTGTGATCCGAGCACCTTCAGCCGCGATGCGCGCTATCTGGTGGAAGCAGGTTTTGAATTAGAAAGATTGGCGTTTTTGGACATGTTCCCACAGACGTATCATCTGGAGAGCGTGAGTTATTGGAGATATAAAGGGGAAAGATAAATCAAGATATTAAATAGGGGGTGTTGAAAAAA
>DAOTVW010000069.1:0-8302 GCA_034436035.1 Anaerolineales bacterium | reverse complement strand
GAGTTTTTGCTTTTTTGCATCAGGAAAAGCTTGGATAAATCATACGTAATTTTACGTATGATAATCCACTCCTCCTTCATAAAGGCTGGCAATACCTTTTCTCAAGGCGTACAAGGTGGCTTGGGTGCGATTTGCCAGGTGGAGTTTGTCGAGAATATTGCTGATATGGGTGGTTACCGTGCGCTCGGAGACATTTAGTTCTAATGCGATTTCTTGATTGGTTAAACCACGAGCGGTCAATCGAAGCACTTCGAGTTCTCTTTCGGTGAGGGGATCGGTATTTTCCGGAGGAGAATTGGTTTGGTTTATTTCGCGCATCAAACGAGTCGCAATGGTGGGGTGTAAAAAAGGCCGTCCTGCTGCCACATCTTGAATGGCTTGCAAAAGTTCTTCGGGCGGAATATCTTTCAGAATATAACCCGATGCCCCGGCTTTTATAGCTGGAAAGACCTTATCATCATCCGCAAAGGTGGTTAAAACTAAAATACATGCTGATGGGCGCTGGTTCTTAATTCGTTGAATAGCTTCCACGCCATCAACCGGAGACATAACCAGATCCATCAGAGTGACATCCGGTTGTAAACGCATAGCGAGCTCAATGGCTTCTTCGCCATTGGATGCTTCTCCAACACATTGAAAATCTGGTTCGTTATCTAACAATGTGCGTAAGCCCTTACGGACAATCGGGTGGTCGTCTACAATGAGAACGCGGATTGGTTTATTCATGCTGGAATTCCTTCCTGAGGAGGATGGTTGTGCCTTGGGCAGGGGCGGAAATAATTATTAATTCCGCACCTATTTGAGATGCTCGGGTTTTCATATTCATTAAACCCATACCATTTGAATTCCGGGTAACCGATTGCGGGTCAAATCCGACCCCATCATCTTTGATTTGAATGTTCCATCCTTTTCCGGTAGATTGGAAAAGGATTTCAAGGTGATGATGGTGAGCATGTTGAAGCGAATTATTCAACGCCTCTTGTATGATTCGGTAAATGATTTCCTCTTCCTCGGCAGATAGGCGGAAATATCCATTGATTACGAGATGCGCCTCAATTCCAGCCCGTTTTTCTACGGTTTCTAGCCGTCTTTTAAGCGCTCCACCCAAGCCATCTTGTTCTAAAGCAGCTGGCCTTAATTCATAGAGCAACAGCCGGAGCTCTTTCATGGCATCCTGCGAGATAGAATTAAATTCTTTTAACCATCGCAGCATTTCTTCTTTGTCCGAATAAGGTAAAGCACGTTGATACGCTTTGGATAATAATGTCATACTATAAAGGGATTGTGTCAGCGCATCATGTAATTCACGCGCAAGCCTTTGCCGCTCTTCTAACTTGGCAGCTTCTTCGGCCTGAACGGCTAAGCGATTCCGTTCGATGAATAAACCGAGGTGATCCGCTATTGCAGTCAATAAAATTTGATCATTCATTGAAAAAGGCTTGGATAAACCAACGACACTTAAAACCCCGAGGGGTTTCCCGCGTGCTTTGATGGGGATGCCCAGGTAGCTTAAATGCTGATGGATAACAGTGTTTTGTAATTGCGGGATTTTCTCCACGATGTTATCGTAATAAACCGCTGAACCTTGAAGGATCACCTCCTGAAGGATTTCCAGAAAGGGGTGGAAATTTTGTATTTGGTTTACCATGAGTTCAGAAAAACCAATTTGTTGAAGCAATCCAATTTTATTGTTCTTTTCTTCATAAGTATGAATGGACGTTGCTTGAGCTGAGGTTAATGACAAAGTCCGTTTCAATACTTCTATGATTCCTTCGTCGAATCGAATTGGTGTGTTTAATAAGGTGGTGATATCATAAAGCGCTCGCAGATCACGAGTACGATCAAGCACCATTCGTTCCAGATTTTCCATGATTTCTAAACGCACCATCGCGCTATCCACTATTTCCTGAAATAAGTGGAAGGTGGACAGGAGGGTGTCATCAAATTTGACGATTTGAGAATACGTCAGCACCACCAGCCCGATTAATTGGTGGGAATAACAGAGCGGGATGAAGATTGTTGACCGAGAACCTTGTAACGGTTTTTCAAAACAATTCTGGCGGACTAAAGAAGGGTGCTGTTGAATGTCTTCGATAATGATCGTGGTTCCAGAACGCAGGGTGGACAAATATGGACACTCCTCAAAGGAGGCTTGCAAATCCAACTTCTCATCATAACCAAAACTGTTTTGGACATTGGCGATTTGGTCCTCGAATAAAAATGCCACACCTCGTTCTGCTTGAAATAATTTTTGGGCGCCCCATAATAATGCAGTAGCCATTTCTGGTTTCGATTGAACATTCCGCAAATCATTAGAAAGACGGACGAATTCCTCCATCTCCTGAATTCTTTTTTCTTGCGATTTTGCCAAGCGAAATCTTTCCACAGAAATGGATGCTTGTTCTGCAAGCGTTTCAATAAAAAAACGCTCCTCATCGCTTAAAAGGGATTTTTCATTTGGAAGTAATATGACCAATACCCCAATAAACTCGCCTTGCCGTACCATGTTACCAACAACAGAAGTATGCAGTTGTTGGCGATGAGGCAGTTGATCGACTGGGCTGGGAGGGGATTGATCTAATTGGGTGATGACTAAGCGTGGACCGTTAGGATCGGTTAGATGGAGACGGGGGGCGCGTGGGATGGCAAAATTTCTTTCCAGGTAACCCGCATCCAAACCATAACTGCCTGCTACTTCCAGCATGTCGTTTTGGGGGTTATAAAGTCGGATGATCACCGAGGGCGATTGAAGAACCCTTGCAGCTTGTTCACAGATAATATTCAATACCTTGCTCAAATCGTCTGCTGTGCTTGCGGTTGTCGCAACATAGGCGAGCGCTTGGGCAATTCGTAGATGATCGGGAATGGCTTTCTCGTTCAAATATTCCGTGGAGGTCTCGAGTATGGATTTCATCAAGGATAATTTTACTTGTTTATCTGAAAATAATGATAAGGAATAAGCTACTCTATGCTAAAATGAAGAAAGAATGTGTTTCGGTTGGATCTCTTGCGTACGTTTGCGGAGGTAAAACGATGGTACAACAATTAGATATTCGTCCTTCCCCTTTAGCAGGGCGGTGGTACCCTGCGCATCCTGAGCGTTTAGCTCAGAGTGTGGATCGATATATCCAAAACGCCCAATTGCCACCTTTTGATGGTGAGGTCCTAGGGGTTATCGCTCCCCATGCTGGCCATCAATATTCTGGGCCGGTAGCAGGTTATGCGTTTGCGGCATTGCGCGGAATAGCAGCACCATTAGTCGCAATTGTTTCGCCAATGCATCGTCCTTTCTATCACCCGATTGTGGTCAGCGGTCATCAAGCATATGAAACACCATTAGGGGTTGTGGAAATACACCAAGACGCTGTCAAGGAGCTCGTACAAATTGCGGATGTTCAATACAATATCACGATTTCTTCGGTGCGGTATGATGACGAACATTCCCTCGAAATCGAAATCCCTTTTTTACAGCGCGTTCTTCCTGCCGGGTTTAAAATTATCCCACTAATGGTGCGCGATCTTTCCCCATCCGTTTTACAAAAGTTGGGAAAAGCACTTGGCACGGTGGTGGGAAGGTGGGAAGGGATTTTGGTTGCTAGCACGGATTTATCCCACTTTTATCCACAAAATATTGCCCAACAATTCGATGAGGAAATCCTCAGGAGGATGGAGCGCTTTGACCCGCTGTATTTCCTCCAGGCAGAAGAAGAAGGGAAAGGTTTTGCGTGTGGCAGGGCGGCGGTTGCAACAGTGATGTGGGCGGCAAAGGAGCTAGGAGCTAATCGTGTCAAGGTATTGCATTATGCGACATCGGGAGATGTGACCGGGGATTATTTACAGGTGGTTGGATATGGGGCAGCGGTCATTTTACGCCAACCTACTCCGGAGGAGGGTTTGGCTGAACAATGAGTATCGATTGGTTCGTTGATTTTCTCGAAATATTGTTGGTCATTTCATTGATTTTGTTGAACGGTTTTTTTGTGGCAGCAGAGTTTGCGCTCGTTTCCGTGCGCCGTACTCGTATCGAAGAGCTAGCACAGCAGGGAATTCGAAGTGCTCGCTGGGCGAAATATGCCTTGGAGAATCCACAACGAATTTTCGCAGCAACCCAATTAGGGATCACAATGGCGAGCTTAGGATTAGGATGGGTCGGAGAACCTGCTTTAGCACAATTGCTTACACCGCTTGTAAATTTATTTCCACATAACTATCAAACCACGGTTTCCCATAGTATTTCAGCAGGGATTTCCTTTGCACTGATCACTTTTTTACTCGTGGTCGTTGGCGAATTAGCTCCTAAATCCATTGCTCTGCAAAATCCGGAAAAAACTGCCTTGCTAATCGTTCAACCTGTCTTAGCAATTGAGTGGATTTTTAAACCTATCATTTGGTTGCTGAACAGTTCTGGTTTGGTTTTCTTGCGCATGGTGGGGGTTAAACCACGCGACAATCAAGAGATGGTGCATTCGGTGGAAGAATTGAAAATGATTGTCACTGCCAGTGCAGAAAAAGGAGTGGTGCGTAAAGAAGAGAGCGAAATGCTGCATGCCATTTTCGATTTGGGTGAACAATTAGTACGCCAGGTTATGATTCCTCGTACAGAGATCGTTGCAGTTGAAGCAGAAACGCCGCTGCCCCAAATTATTGATTTAATCAGTGAGACCACGTACACCAAATTCCCGGTTTATGATGACAATCTAGATCAAATTATTGGCATTGTTCACATAAAGGATCTGCTTCATGCCATGCAGTCGGAAAACTGTCAAAACTGCACCGCCCGTACCTTAGCGCGGGAGGCTTTATTTGTCCCAGAAACGTTGACGGTACGCGCGCTGTTAGAGCGTTTTCGAACTATGCGCCAACATATTGCCATTGTCATGGATGAATTCGGAGGTACAGCTGGCTTAGTCACCTTAGAAGATTTATTAGAAGAAATCGTTGGAGAAGTGAGCGATCCTTTTGATCGGGTGCGCCCGGCATTTATTAAACAGCCAGATGGAGCGATCTTAATTGATGGGATGACATTAATTGAAGATGTAAATCAACATTTAGGGCTTAATCTCGAAGAGCCTAATTACGATACGATTGCTGGTTATGTATTAGGTAAACTTGGGCGGATACCAGATGTGAATGATGTAATCGAAGAAGAAGGGGTGCGCATAAAAGTGGTGGCAATGGATGGATTGCGTATTGCTAAGGTTTCTCTGGAACGGTTGACACCATTAACATGACGCGTTATTTCCGGATCGCTGTCAATTTGCCCCAAGCAATTGATGAATATGATTACCATTTTCCAGAAGAATTAGAGAATCTGGACATTGAACAAGGGGCGTTGGTGCTGGTGCCATTTGGCTCTCAGGTTGCTCAGGGGATTGTGGTAGAAGAAATCGAACATCCCGCGGTTCCAGAGACACGGCCTGTAATAAAAGTGATCGATGCAAAAGCAGTGATCACTCCTCAATTTATCCAATTGGGACGCGCGTTGAGCGCCAATAAACTATCTTCATTCTCACAATGGTTAAGTTTATTTTTGCCTAATGGGATTGAGCAACAAAGTGATTGGAGATATGAATTAAGCCATCATCCATTACCGGAACAACTTAACCCAACTCAACAAAAAATTATCGCTTTATTGAAACAGAAAGGACCGCTACGGAAACAACAACTGGAAAAGATGCTTGCTTATCGAGATTGGCAAACGAACCTGCAGCAATTAATTCGGCAAAAGCTTGTTAAAGCGCAACCCATTCTCAAACTCCCCTCAGTCAAACCATCCTATCGTCGTTTCGTATCACTGGCGATCCCAGCCCAAGAAATAGAAAACTTTGTTGCCCAACACACAACCCGCCATTCCGATAGCTGGGAAAGGCGTAAGAGAGCCCTGCAGTTTTTAGCACAGGAAGGAAAAGCGGTGCAATCTGCCTGGGTTTATGCGGCAAGTGGAGCGAACGCGGCTGATTTAAAAAAACTGGCACAATTAGGAGCAATCCAATTTCAGCAAGAGTTGATCTGGCGCGATCCACTTGCCAGTAAAGAATTTCGGATGGAAGAGTTTTATAACCTCACCGAAGAGCAAACGGGTTGCTGGAATGAAATCCGAGATACATTACATCGAGCCTGGAATGGAGAAAAAGTTAAACCGATCTTGCTTTACGGTATCACCGGTTCAGGAAAAACAGAATTATATCTTCGCACCGTAGCAGAGACAATCGAAAATGGCCGTCAAGCCATTGTGCTGGTGCCAGAGATCTCCCTCACTATTCAAACCATCCAACGCTTTCAAGCACGTTTTGGAGAGAAAGTAGGGCTGCAGCATTCTCGTTTGTCACCGGGTGAGCAGTATGATACCTGGCAAAGAGTGCGCGCTGGATTGATATCGGTGGTAATTGGTCCGCGCAGCGCTTTATTCATGCCGTTTTCCAACCCCGGTTTGGTGGTCATCGATGAATGCCATGATGATTCGTTCTATCATGATGCACAACCGAACTATCATGCCGTCGATCTAGCACGTAAATATATGGATATCGCGGGTGGATTGTGTTTGCTTGGTTCCGCAACACCGAGCGTGGAACAGTTTTACCTCGCTCAAAAAGGAGATTGGCAGCTCCTTCATCTATCGAAACGAATTATTTCTCAACCACCCAATCTACCAGCTAATTCTCGGAACAACATCGTTGCTCCACATGGTATAGCGTTTGGGGATGAAGCTAAGGAAGGGGAATTGCCTGAGGTTTTTATTGTGGACATGCGTGCGGAATTACGCAATGGTAATCGCTCGATTTTCAGTCAAAAACTGCAAAGCCGCTTGGCGCACACCTTGGCACATAACCAGCAAGCGATTTTGTTTCTCAATCGTCGAGGTACGGCGACTTATGTTTTTTGCCGAGATTGTGGTGCGGCAGTTAAATGCCCGCGTTGTGATATCGCTCTCACTTATCATCAATTTGAAACGAAAGAGGGAGCCAACGAGAGTTTAATTTGTCATCGTTGTGGTTATCATCGTCAAATGCCAAAGCGTTGCCCGCAATGCGGCAGTACACAAATCCGCCAATTTGGGATTGGAACCGAAAAAGTTGAAACGGAGGTGAAGAAATTATTTCCGCAAGCGCGTTGTTTACGCTGGGATTTTGATACGACACGCGTCAAAGGCGCCCATGAGATAATCTTGAATCAATTTGCAAACCATCAAGCAGATATCCTCATCGGTACCCAGATGCTGGCTAAGGGTTTGGATTTACCCTCTGTAACCTTAGTCGGGATTGTTTTGGCAGAGGTTGGATTGAATTTACCCGATTACCGCGCTGCGGAACGGACATTTCAGCTTATAACGCAAGTTGCTGGCAGGGCGGGACGGGGACGAATAAAAGGAGAAGTTATCCTGCAGACTTATATCCCTGATCATTATGCGATTATGACTGCGGCTTCCCAAGATTATGAGGCTTTCTACAAGCAAGAATTAGAAATGCGGCGGATTATCCAATACCCACCGTTTAGCCAAATCCTCCGATTAGAATATCGGAACACTAACCTAAAGAAGGTAGAAATGGAAGCCCAACGGATGGCGGAGGAAGTGCGGTCTTGGATGGAAAAGGAATTGATTCAGTCCATTCGACTGGTCGGACCTTTGCCTTGTTTTTATCAGCGTGTTGGCGGTTTCTATCGTTGGCAGGTTATTTTGATTGGTGATGCACCAGAGCGGTTTTTGCAAAATCGGCGCTTAAGAAATGGATGGCGAAGTGAAATTAATCCGATAAGCTTGCTATAATACAGATACTTTTTCTTTGATATTTAAAGAGGCTTGCACTTTAAAAGTTATGGTCATGGCGAGCTTGTAAGGCTATCTTCTAGCTGGTGCTTGCCACTGCTGGCGCAGCGAAGCAGTCTCCCTCTCAAACGTGGAGATTGATTCGGTCGCGGCGGGCGCTCCCTCGCAATGACGGCTGCGAGCGAAGCGAAGCAGTCTCATTCACAAGCTTGGAGATTGCTTCGGTCGCGACGGGCGCTCCCTCGCAATGACGGCTGCGAGTGATGCGAAGCAGTCTCCCTCACAAGCGTGGAGATTGCTTCGGTCGCGGCGGGCACTCCCTCGCAATGACTGCTGCGAGCGAAGCAAAGCAGTCTCCCTCTCAAACGTGGAGATTGCTTCGGTCGCAACGGGCGCTCCCTCGCAATGACGGCTGCGAGCGAAGCGAAGCAGTCTCATTCACAAGCTTGGAGATTGCTTCGGTCGCGGCGGACGCTCCCTCGCAGCTGGAAAGGTGAGCTTGCGAAAACGTTTTATAGCAATGATGTACTGTGTGAT
>DAOTVW010000068.1:0-4475 GCA_034436035.1 Anaerolineales bacterium | reverse complement strand
TGTATCATGCACTGTTACGGTAGAATCGGTTGCATAAGAGGGGAGTTGTCGCCCCCCTCTGCAACCTGTCAAACCAAACAAACAAGCCATGAAACCAACAACTATGAATAATCTATTTTCCAAAAGTACCTTTCTCATTTTCCAATAAATTTTTTGTAAGATAAGCCAGCAGCGCAGATAACGAAACAGTGCCGACGACTTTCCAGTCGATAGCTCCTGCGCTAAGTTGCTGCTGCAGAACTGTAATGCCAGCAGCTAAGGCGCTAACAAATGCACCCTTAATGATGTCCAGCAAACCAAGTTTGCCAAACTGTGAACGTTGTAATTTTGCCATATTTTTATAATTTTAAAGGTTAATTTTCTAATCTTCATAATCGTATCCATAATTATTGTAATAAACTTCTCCGCTGCCTCCGCAACGTTGACAAATAAGATGCTCATCGGCCAGCGGAAATTCCATATACATAACAACTGCTCCTGTTCCATTACATGCTTCACACTTCATGGTTTTATAATTTTATTCTTACACTCATGAATAGAAAGTCTATAAATATATGTTTAATATCCAAACCAACATAAATGCCAAACAAACTCCTACTGGTATCGTACTTTGGGTTTCCGAAAGTAAAAAACCTAATTTCATACCAGCCAGTATAACCGCAAACATCTAAGTATAATAATTGAAATTCAAAATTTATACGTTTCATAGCTTTATCTTTAGTTTATAGGTTTCAAAGTTTAAAAAATCTTCAGCAATAATATCAGGGCTCACACTCCACCACTGCTCGTAATCTTTCATATCAAAAGCATAACGAAAGATATAAGCATTGGCCTTGCTGCAGAAAACGTTCTTTCTAACCTCTTTATCGCCAATCCAAACCTTTCGGTTTTTCAAGTGCCACCATAGCTCGGCCAGCAACCCTTCGAACTCGTATTTCGCACCCTGCATGTTCACGATACATGCGTATAGGTCCTGGGTGTTGAACTTAACATTCGGCCGCTTGACGATAACCTCGATAGTATCCTTGATGCTATAATCGAGTTTATGCGGCACATAGCCAACAGGCACTGCCTCGTGAACAATAACTGCGTTCTTTCCGATATAACTTACAATCGACGTATGCGTATATTTGCTGCTCGTTACAAGTCGAATCATTGCAGCAAGTATAGTGCTCTTATGATAGCAAAGCGTATCACCTACCTGAAGTTTGTCGATTGTAATTTCATCGATATTCATGCGTTCAGAGCTTTAAACAACAAAAATAAAATCGCCACTGTAAATATATACATGATAAACAGAAAAATGATGAAATAATATATATTTTTTCCGCTTCTCATTCGACTATATGCGATAAACTTACATTGTAATGCCTTGCAAGTTGCTCTTTGACTATCGGAGCAATGCCTATGTCGCCAACCCCTAAACCAACGAACGGAAGGCCGTCGAACTCAAGGTAGAAGTCACGCAACTTATTTACGTCTTCGAAACCATTGCGCCTTGCGTTCTTATTGAAGTATTCGGCGAACCATATAATCGTATGATGAGGTTGCGTGATTAATTGCCCAAGACTGTCAACACGAAATTCCTGATATTTTACAGTCACTTGCGTGATGCAAACTGCGAATGTGTCGACTTTTACCCCCTTAATTGTTGTGTCCTTTACTATCCAATACCATTTGTTCGGGTTGTCGGGTGTCGGATGCCAACCGCCTTGCGCAATTGCGTAGGCACTTAATGTAATACTTAAGATAATTGTTGCTAATGTTTTCATAATCAATATTTTTTAAAATCCTTCAATTATCAAAAACCCTGTTGAATTTGCCCCTGTAACCGTTACCGATGTCGTTGTAAGCGTTGTTACGATTGTTGTCGGCAAACCGTTTGTCTGTAACACTACAGGCGTATATGTGAATGCCTTCGGGAATGTCCAGCTGGCAGTGCCGTTGAGCGCATTGCAATAGATAATGACTTTCTTATAACTACCCCCGTCGAACGGCATTACGAATTGTGCGCTGCCAGAAGTGCTGCCGTTGACGGTTGTCTTGCTCTTTTCCGTTGCAAAACTGCCATATGTCTTGACTTGTCTTATTGAGGTGTTGCCCAACATTACCTGATAGCTTGTGTCGGCAATTGCTCCACTACCTAATTCTACGCTGCTTGTCCTATCAACGTCTCTTGTAAGAGAGAACGTACCTGAACCAGTTGAAGTTATTGAACCATCGGTTAATTCCAGAGTGTTGGCGTCGATAACCTTGAAGAAATAAATTCCGTTGTTAGTTAACCCTGACGGCGCTGTGCCTGACACAACTTTAAACTTCAAATTGATGTAGCTATTTGTGCTGCCGAAACCGTGAGAAGTTATTGTTATTCGGCTAATTGATGTATTGACGTCTGCGTCCGTGAATGTTTTAGTTGTGTAAGGTGCTTCAACGAAACGTGTCTCTGGAACGTTAATACCTCCAATAGTTACCCTGCTCGGCCAATTGTTGTACATCTGTGCTCGTTTGCCTATGCCAACTGATGAGTGTGCAGTGCTTGCATTGTGGTAGCCAGAATAATAGCCAATAAAGTCGACAGTGTCGGCTTTGTTGTAGTTTGCTGCATAATAGCCAATGGCATTAATGAAACTGCCTGAATTTATATAAGCAGCATGCATACCAATTGCATTAAAGTAATTACCAGAATTGCTATAAGCGGCAGATTCACCAATTGCATTTATATATCCGCCAGTATTGCCACATGCAGCATTACTGCCAAATGCATTAACATGGCTACCAGAATTACTATTCGCAGCATTACTGCCAAATGCATTAACATTACTACCAGTATTGTAATATGCAGCAACATAACCAGAGGCATTAACATCGCTACCAAAATTACTACTCGCAGCATTACTGCCAAATGCATTAACATTACTACCAGTATTGCCATATGCAGCATTATTGCCAAATGCATTAACATTGCCAGCAGTATTACTACCCGCAGCATTACTGCCAATAGCATTAACATAGTTACCTGTATTGTATACTGCAGCGCCAGTGCCAATGGCATATACATATAGTCGTTTTATCCCTGAACTGTCATTAAATAATCTGCCTATTCCTATAGAATTGGCATTAAATGTAGAATAACAATAAGTTTCTAACAATGTATTTTGCCTGTTCGCATTATCAATTATAACCTTCTTATACCCGCTTCCCAATTCCGTCATAAGTGCCTTTCCTGCAAGCACACCGTTGAAATATAACACACTATCTTTTGGCGTCGAAGCATATAACTGTAATCCTCCTTTCCCATTGAATTGGCCTTTCACCGCCGTTTGTCCGTTATATTTCACCGCACCAACCGATGAGCTGCCAGCCGTGACAAGGCTTACAGAATACAAGCTATCCGCTGCCTTCCTCGTCAGAACATTTGTTCTTGTTATAGTGTCGGAAAGTTTAAGGTACAGCAAATCGTTATCTTTTTTTACCGTATACATACTATCATTTGCCACTGAATTTCTGTATGCCATGCCGTTATTTGTGTTGATAATCAACGGTTTCAGCGTCTTTGCTGAGTTTGTGAACTGAATAGCTGTTGTGTTGTCTACTCTCGGCCGAATAGTTAGCGTCGATGTCCTGCCATCAAACTCATGGTTATAGTTGGTTGTGTCATGTCTTACCCCTCCAAGCCGCAGCACGCCTAACAATCTCCCTCTTCCGTTAACTTCCAATTCATGTTCGTTCGCATTTGCACTTAACGAATTCCCAGCTGCCACAATTATTTTACCTTGCAAAATCAAACTACCAACAGGTGGATAATTTGATGTGGTCATTCCAATAAGATAAGCAAGTCTATCAACACCAGTAGAATTAATATATTGGCCAAAAAATATTCCATTAGGAGAAGTTGTGTTTGTAAATGTATTAGCGATTTCTACCGAAGCAGTACCAAATCTATTAGCGAGAATAGCCATACCAATATTACTGGGACTCGAATTTCCTACTGCAGGAATTGAAGTAAAGTTACTTAGTCCTGTTATGACAAGGTTGTTAACACCATTCGTAGTTACTACTTTCATTATATTACTGCCTTGAATACTGTCAGCCGTTGCAAACAACGCTACCTGCCCAGCTGCGCCAGTGCCTTTTATTCTGTTGGCTGTTTTCGCAAGATAAAGGCTGTCGGTAGCTTTCCTTGTCATTAATTTAAGCCTTGTAACAGTGTCTTTCTTTACAAGATAAAGACTATCAGTTGCCTTTCTCGTAATTATCTTAAGCCTTGTAATAGTATCCTTCTTAACAATATACAAGCTATCTGTAGCCTTTCTCGTAATTAGTTTAGTTCTGGTAATCGTATCTTTCTTTACAAGATACAGGCTGTCGGTAGCCTTCCTTGTCATTAACTTTGTCCGGGTAATTGTGTCCGACGCTTGTATGCCTCCGCTAAAGCTCATGCGTGCACTTAACCACTTGCCATTGTAGCTGCCAAC
>DAOTVW010000067.1:0-20195 GCA_034436035.1 Anaerolineales bacterium | reverse complement strand
CGATCGATATACACCAGTGAATGTAATTGGTGTATTTTCCAGGGTAAAGGCAATTTCTGCAGGTATTTATCACACTTGTGCACTTATGGATTCCGGTATAGTGAAGTGCTGGGGGGATAACCGGTATGGTCAATTGGGTAATAATACGACCAGTAACCAATCAATACCAGTTGATGTAGTAGGGCTGTACTCCAAAGTGAAGGCACTTACTGCAGGTGGAGGCCACACTTGCGCTTTGACTATTTTAGGGGAAGTTAAGTGCTGGGGGCGGAATGATAGTGGCCAATTAGGTAATGGCATTAATATCTGGAGCTCCACTCCAGTGGATGTGTTTGGGCTGCCGTGATGTCTGAGCTGCCATTCTTTGTTCTATGATACATCAAATTTCCGCAGGGGTTCAACCAGAATTGTCGGAAGAACCCCTGCGCTTTTCTTTTTGGGACGATAATATGGACATTGCCATTTTGAAGCCTTAATGATAATCAAAATAACTCCCTTTTTTACTGATTGACTTCAATGAACATACTCAATTATAAAAATTTTGTCATCCTAAACTTTATGTATCATGCGAAAAAATGAAGGTAAGGGAATGATAGTAAGGAATTTTAAAATGGACAAGCTGAATACTGGATTGAATTGATTAACCTACTTCTTATGGTAAAAAAGAATAAGCAAATATTCTGCGAGTTATTCAGTGAAAATGTCACCTTGTTTGGCGTGTTACCGAAGAGCTAGCATAACAGTCTGAGCCAATCCGAATGACGCGGATCACAGTGCGGTGTATCCTGCGCTCGATCGGGGAGAGTAATACAAAAAACGGAAAGCGCCAAAACATCGCAGTCGGCGAGAACGATATCCGATGGTGGGATAATAGGTGTGCGGTTGAGCAGGGCGCCTCTCATGGCAGACCTGACAGGTTTCATCATGACCTATGTACATCATGGTGTACGTGCGGATGCGGATTCGAATATAGGATGAATTCTCAGAAACCTGTCAGGTCTTAGAATAGGTTAAGGAGGACAAATAATCCCCTCTGCTTTCACCCTTCAGAAAATTCTCGGCGCCTCCAGCAGACCTGACAGGTTTTAATGTGACGTATGTTCATTGTGGTGTTCGCGTGGATGCAGGCATGGGGTAAAGATGGATTCTCGGAAACCTGTCAGGTCTTAGAATAGGTAGACCTTTTCGAATAGGTTGGAGTGGCAGGAAAACCATCTCCACTTTCACCCTTCGGATATTTAGCTGCGACGCCTCCAGCAGACCTGACAGGTTTTATCATGACCTTTGTATATCATGGTGTTCATGCGGATGCAGTGCAAATATGGGATGGATTTTCGGAAACCTGTCAGGTCTGAGATTATACAAATATCAAATTGGCATTAAATCATTTCCTCTAAGCCGCTGGTATCATCTTCAGAGCTGAGGGGTAAGGGGATTTCGCCGCTGAGCGCTTGTTGCCGCACGGCTAGCTCGATCTCTTCGGCTAATTCTGGGTTTTGATTGAGGAACTCTTTGGCATTTTCTCTTCCTTGGCCTAGCCGAATGTCGCCGTAGTTATAGAACGAACCGCGTTTGGTGATAATCTCTAATTCGGTGGCGAGATCGAGAATGTCCCCTACCCGCGAGATCCCTTCGTTATACATGATGTCAAATTCGGCGCTGCGGAATGGAGCAGCAACTTTGTTCTTCACGACTCGGACTTTGGTGCGATTACCGATGATTTCATTGCCGAGTTTAATGGATTGGATTCGGCGGACGTCGAGACGTACGGATGAATAGAACTTGAGTGCCATTCCTCCCGATGTGGTCTCTGGATTGCCAAACATTACCCCGATCTTTTGGCGAAGTTGATTGGTGAAGATCACGGCCGTATTGGTTTGTTTGATGGCACCGGATAATTTTCGCAAAGCCTGAGACATTAAACGAGCCTGCATCCCCATGGTTGCATCACCCATATCCCCTTCGATTTCAGCGCGCGGGACTAATGCCGCAACGGAATCGACTACAACCACATCCACCGCACCAGAACGCACCAATGCTTCCGCAATTTCCAGTGCTTGTTCGCCTGTATCAGGTTGGGAAATGAGCAGGGTTTCGATGTTGACGCCGCAACGAGCAGCGTAATTGGGATCCAATGCGTGTTCCATATCGATATAGGCGCCTACACCGCCCATTTTCTGCGCTTCGGCTACTATGTGCTGGCAGATGGTGGTCTTTCCTGAGGATTCAGGCCCGTAAATTTCGGTGATCCGTCCACGCGGGATACCACCTACCCCTAAAGCGATATCGAGAGAGAGCGACCCAGTTGGAATTACATCCACAGCCATGTGATGTGCTTCCCCTAAACGCATTATTGCTCCTTCTCCGTAACGTTTGGTAATATCACCTAATGCTTTGTCCAATGCAACCTGACGGGCATCATCCTGATTAGAAGGTGGTTGGATCCCTTTTTTCACCATAATGGTATTCTCCTCAGTTTCATTTTATTGATTATAAATTTAGTTTAGCACAAACGTTCTGATTGTCAAGGATTATTTCGAAATTGGTTCTAAGGCGTTGGCGTCAGGGGAACTTCGGGCGTTTTAAACCCGTCATAAAGAGGTGGCGGTAATTGTGCGCTAAATCCTTCTCCAAGGATAAAGGTGAAAAAATTGACTTGTCCGGGAAGGATTTGGATATCGAGGTGTTGACTAGATAAATCTGGGATAAGGATCCGATACATCCCGGCTGGCAGATCACCAATAACCAGGTTTTCCCGATAGTATGGATCCGGGTTTACCGGTCCGCTTCCATAAGAGTAAACATAATATTTTTGGTCGCTATCCAGGGAACGAATCAATACCTTTTTTCGTTCGATTAAATTACCTTTGGAGTCACTCAAACGACCCGCTAATATTCCCCATCCCTGAGGGGGAACAATCCACAATTCCGGATTGCGACTGCGCCCAAAACTGTTATCCCCGATGCGTACTTCAAAATGCAAATGCGGTCCGGTGACTTTGCCGGTTGCGCCAGAAAGCCCAATGATATCGCCAACATTCACATGCTGGCCAATGGTAACATAAGATTGAGATAGATGACCATATACACTATATAAAGTTTGACCCTGGTAACCAAAATCATGGCGGATCACAATCGCTAAACCATAGGGGTCATCAGGGTTGTAACTGCCGCTCATCAACCCAAAACCACTCCAATTAACCCGTCCAGACCCAGCCGCATAGACTTCTGTGCCGACCGGCAAGGGTATGTCAATGCCGGTATGGACAACATTACGCCAAAAAACGCCCCCATAACGATAATCTGCCAATGCCCAACTGGGAGTGTTGGCTAAAATCGGGCGGCTAAGGAGGAAATGGTCATAGGGAGATGGCATCCATGGGGTAGGATACAGAGGAGGGCGCCACGAGGAAACGGAATTTGTTATGAGATCTGCCAGCGGCGGTTCCAAGGAATCAGGTTTCGCTGGAAGGGTAGGGTTTGCTGGTGAATTCGGGGTTGCGAGAATGGTCTGCTCGTTTTGTGGGGGAGTAGAGAGCGAAGTCGGGTTGGGAAGAAAAGGTAAAGTTGGGCTTGGGGATGGAAGCGCAATGTTGTGATTGTCTCTGGCAAGCGAGTTACAACCGAATAATAGCCATACCAAACAAACGAGTGCAACTTGCCGGATTGATCTCATGGTGATGTGGGAGTCGGGGTAGCAGTAGAAACAGCATTTAGTGTGGGCGTGGGAGTGGAGACATGGGGCGTATAGGGGGTTTGGGTAGGTGTGGCAGTCGGCGGAGGCAGGGGGGTGGCGGTATATAACGCTTCAGGGGGATAGAGTTCCATCATGGCTTCATACCAGGTTAAACCATCGCGAGCGACAAATTGATTGAAGCGTGAATTAGGCAGGCTGGTTCGCCAGCTCAATAAAGCGGGCAGGCGTTCCCAGCCATATCGTGAAGCCAATTCTGTCAAATCAATGTAATATCCAGCAGGCGAGGTCGTTGCACGTTTTCCACCTTGGTCGTAAGCAATTGGATCTCCACGATAGCGGGCGGTTAAGTCAAATGGCAAGGAATGCAGCGGTTCTCCAAGGCTGCCATCTTGGAGGCGAGTTTTAAGGTATAGCCGCCAATATATATCCGCTCCAAAATCTTCGCGCACGGTCACCAACCATCCGCTGTTCAATGCCCCCGATTCGACGGCGATTGCACGCCCGGTATAAAACCAGTCTTCGTCCAGCATCGTTGTCGGTGGGCTCGATAAAGGTTGATAGGCATTTTCAAGTTGGGAAAGATAGTCCCAGCCACTCTTATGGTTGATTTGATCGCGCCATGCTTGGAAAGATTCATCTACCCAATCTTGCAAAAATGGGTATGGGGCATGGACGTTTTCCAAAGGCACCACCCTTTGCCTTCCGCTGGGTATATTTTGTGGTGATGCTAACGAAACTTTCCAGCGTGGTGTAGTGTTGAGTTGGACATTTGTCTCGAATGATTGGAGTAATACTTCAGCTTGCGTTTTCTCTAACCAGCTCATGCCCTTAGCATAAGATGGTAAGGGTTGCAACGGCATGCGCATGGCAAGATCAGGGAAGGAATAGACACCCAAATATGTATGATTGGGGGTTTGAAATTGGTAATAAAGGCTTTGCCCCCCATCGGCAAAGTGAGGATGATCACCCGGGACAATTGGAGCAGGTGGTTTTTCGGGTTGACTGGTATCCCAAGCCATGATCCAAGAAACACCTTCAATGCTGCTATCCCACACCAGCCATTTCCCATCAGTTGACCATTGCGGGTTCTGGTTCGTGCTATACAAATCATGGCTGATATTCCGAAAACGATCCTCTACCCGATCAAGGTCAGCGATCCAAATCTCGTTATTTCCGGATCTTTGGGAAACGAACGCAATTTGTCGTCCAGATGGAGACCAAACGGGGGAGAAATCTGCTCCGACTTGATCCGTTAACTGTAAGGGTTGGTTATTATTCGGATCGGGCGTAATAGGACGAATAAAGATGTCTAAATTGGCATTTTGCTCTATCGGGGTTGGGTTATAGCTTTCGTACACAAGCCATTTCCCATCCGGAGACCAGGCGGGAGCGCCATCGTACTGGGGGGTATTGGTCAATTGGGTTACCTGCCGATCGGTTAAATCGAGCAAATACAAATCCCAGAATCCATTGCGGTTAGAAGCAAACGCAATCTTTTTTTGGTCGGGGCTGACTGCCGGATCTATGTCATCCCCATTTCCGTCGCTCAAACGAATAAAACCGCCATGTTGTGGATCAAATGCAATCAGGTGATAAAAATCCCCGTCCAAGATGGAAAGCACCAGATATCCAGAAGGCAGGGATTTTGAAGCGTTTTGGGTAGGGTTATTTTGCAGGAGCGGGGTAAGAGAGCTGGAAGGGGTTAGCGTTGGAGGGATCTGGGTGGCGGTTTGATCGGTTCTTGCGGCTAACGTTGGCGATTGGGTGGCTGCGCTGGCTGCCGTTGGGGTTGACATCAGGGCAGCCTGGACGTGCTTACCAGGTTTACCAAACAGAGTATTGATAGTATTTTGAAAATTTGGCAGGAATGCCCACACTCCGATTCCGGCAAGGATCAAGAAGCCAATAAGGAATACTCTTCCCAATCTTTTCTGTTGAAAGGGAGATTGTGAAGGCGGTTGTGTGGCAGGCTTTTCAATTTCTGGCATGGCCGATGTTCTTCCTGTGGCATTCTAGCACGCCAACTGAAGCAAGTCAATTCTTAACAAAGATAAAAGTGCAAGAAGAATGCCAGAAGATTGGCGGACCTTCTCTTGATACACCACGTATGTTTTCTAAAGGATTAAATCCACTTTCATCTCGTCCACAACTTGAATGGAAATTTCCTCTGGAACGGGATTGCCCTCCTCGTCTTTCGGGAGATAGAAGATGCGCGCAAGAATTTGATGTGGATTGACGGTTTCACCATGCAAATGCATGGTAAATTCCTGATGGGGGGAGATCGCTTCTATGAAAGATAAACTCGCTAATTCCTCACCACGCTGATTCAGGATGCGGATATCGCCGCTTGGACGTTCCTGAAACGCACTGATTTGAAGGGTTACTCTGACTTTATGTCCATCTGGGCGGGCTACCCCCCGCAATTCCTTGATACGTACCTGATCTGGGGGCAATGGGGTTTCATTGGGATCTCGAAAGTAAAATTCCATAGCAATACCTATCAAATAAATATAGATGCAAATTCACAGGATTAATCATCCTATTTATACCACTATCCCGCAAAATAGTGCGCGCAGTTCCTGCTCATGACATAATATAGACAGGATTTACAGGATGATCAAGATTTATTAAGGAGATTTAATTTAATATTCCACAAACGTTGCGCAACCCGCATCAATCCGCTGGTTGAGCCCCATTGAAATCCGTTGACCATTATGAAATATCCGGGCTTTGCGAAATGACTTTCGCAGTACAGCTCGTATCCCGAAATTTATTTCGGGCTTATGGGTTGAGAGGTGTCGAACCCCCGCTTGCAATGACAGGTGCTGGGCAGGTGTGGAAATGGATTTCATCGCAGCAAATACATAACTGCTACAACTGTGTCCCTAAAGGTCTCAGAGACCTTTAGGGACTAGTAAGGCTTATGGAGAGAATGCTACTGTGGGATAATACACTCCTAAAACATGATGGCTGAGCAGTGTAATTATGTCTTAATTGTTATCTCTCGCTCACATGCCTGCCATATAGGCTATCCCTACCGTGCCTGGTCCAGCGTGGGTGCCGATCACGGGGCTGACGGTCGAGAAAATCGTTTCAACCGGTAGGATTCTGCGGCTCGATTCTTCGAGTAAGAAGCGGGCTTCCTCTTCTGCATTAGCGTGCAAAGTAGCTAAGCGCACGGGTTGTTGTCCGGCGGTTTTTTCGGCAATGATATCAATTAAGCGAGCAAGGGATTTCTTGCGTGTACGTATTCGTTCTACAGCCTCCACCCTTCCGCCAACTACTTCAAGGATGGGCTTGATATTCAAGGCGGTTCCAAGGAAGCGGCTGCCGCCCCCAATACGCCCTCCGCGGTGAAGGAATTCTAGCGTATCGACAGCGAAGACAACTCCAGTGTGCTGGCGGGCTTCTTCTGCAAGTTTTTTGCACTCGCTTAAATTTGCCCCTTGTTGTGCAGCCCGCGCAACCGTTAAGACTTGAAAACCCATTGCCATCGCTGTTGTATACGAGTCGACGATTTCGATAGGCGCTCCTGGAAAGAATTCCTTTGCTTTTATGGCAGAATCAATGGTTCCAGAAAGCTTGGCAGATATCAGAATCGCTAAAACAGCTTGATCTTGTTCAAGGATGGTTTCGAAAATTTTTTTGAAATTGGGAATGGTCACTTGGGAAGTGGTTGGCATCACTGTGGCTGTTTTTAGCCTTCTATAAAATTCATCTGGTTGGATATCCACCCCATCCTGATAAGTCTGATCTCCCCAAATTAACTCTTGTGGTGCAACGGATATACCATATTGATCCACAATGTTTTGAGGGATATAAGCGGTGCTATCGGTTACTAGTGCAACGTTAGACATGATTCCTCCTTTGACAAATATAATGAAAAATGTTCCATGAATCCGAAATGACAAGCAAAAATAGGAAATCCTGATAAGTATAAACCCAGATACGGGCTATCGGTTGCGAAACAGGTTAAAATATCTTGACCTTTCTATCCTTAACGTTTACAATCCACACCTGCAAATGTAATTTGAGGCATTGGGTATTTCATTATATATGTTTGAGAATCTGACCAGTCGTTTAGAAGGTATCTTCAAGCAGCTTCGCAAGCACGGTAAATTGACCGAGAAAGACGTCGATATGGCGTTACGCGAAGTCCGTTTAGCATTGCTGGAAGCGGATGTTAATTATCAAGTCGTAAAAGAATTCATTGGGCGGGTGCGTGAGCGCGCCATTGGTGCTGAAGTATCCAAAGCACTTAATCCTGCTCAACAGGTCATTAAAATCGTCAATGAAGAATTAATTGCGACTTTAGGGGAGCCCGAGCGCTTAAACCTAAGCGGGCAAAAGCCGCGCGTGATTATGCTGGTTGGTTTGCAAGGTTCTGGAAAAACGACTGCGGCTGCTAAATTAGCCCGATTATTGCGCTCACAAGGAGAACGGGTGATGCTCGTCGCGGCCGATCCCTACCGTCCGGCGGCTATAAAGCAATTACAAACGCTGGGCGAAAAATTGGATGTGCCGGTTTATGCAGACGATAAGGTCAAACCGCCCCAACTTTGTGCACAAGCACAGAGTAAAGCTGCTCAAGGTGGCTATTCGGTGATGATCATCGATACAGCGGGCCGCTCTCAGCTCAATCAAGAGCTGATGGATGAGTTAACCGCTATTCGTCAAAAAGTGAACCCCATTGAGATCTTATTGGTAGTGGATGCGATGATCGGTCAGGAGTCGGTCAATGTAGCGAAAGGTTTTCGTCAATCGGTGCCAATTAGCGGATTGATCTTGACCAAAATGGACGGGGATGCCCGCGGTGGTGCTGCCATTTCGATCCGCTCGGTAACCGGCGTCCCCATAAAATATCTTGGCACTGGTGAGGGATTGGACGCGCTGGAAGCTTTTGATCCTTCACGCTTAGCTTCCCGGATATTAGGAATGGGGGATGTCCTGGGATTAATTGAAAAAGCGGAAGCAGCTGTTGACCAAAAGGCAGCGCAAGAGCAGGCTCAGCGGTTAATGTCGGGAGAATTTACTCTCGAAGATTTTGCTCAACAGCTTAAACAACTGCGTAAAATGGGGCCCCTGGCACAAATTATGGAAATGTTGCCGGGTGGATTGGGGCAAATGGCGAAGCAAATTTCCCCCCAAGATGCCGAAAAACAGTTTAAAATTACAGAAGCAATTATCAATTCCATGACGCCTTTTGAAAGACGTCATCCAGATGTGTTAAATGCCAGCCGCCGTCGTAGAATTGCGTTAGGTTCAGGCACACAGGTTCAGGATGTAAATCGTTTGATGAAACAATTTCGAGAAACACAGCGATTGTTCAAAACGATCAAAAAGTCAGGCACACGCGGTTTATCGCGTTTATTTGGATAATTTTCATTCTTCTTTTGATCTTCAGGAAATCGGCGTTTCCTTCAACGCTCCCTCAACCTGAAGTGAGAAAAAAGGTGAGAGAAATGAAATTAGGAAATATCAAGGAGAATAAATTATGGTACGAATCCGTTTACGCCGAGTAGGGCTTAAAGGACAACCAAGTTACCGCATTGTTGTAGCCGATAAAGAAAGTCCGCGCGATGGACGCTTTTTAGAGATCATTGGGTTTTATAACCCACGCACGAATCCGGCAACGATTCAAATAAAAGAGGATCGTGTATATGATTGGATGTCTAAAGGAGCATTACCAACCGAATCGGTAGCGAAGGTGTTTCAATCAGCGGGAGTATTAGAACGCTTCGAACGCTATAAAAAGGGAGAGGCACTGGAGACCTTGTTGCAAGAATCTGCTAATGCTCAAGCGGCGCGCAATATTACCGTAAAGACAAGTGGACAACCAGCAGCAAAGAAAACCAAATAAATCCAATAGAAAAGGTAGACCTCCAGTTCGCCATCATGCATAGGAGGCGGTTATGAAAACATTGATAGAATATATCGCGAAGTCTTTGGTAGATGATCCTGAAGCTGTACAGGTGCGTGAGATGCGCCGCGGAAACAACGTTAATCTCGTTTTGAAGGTTGCGAAGGACGACATGGGACGAGTCATTGGTAAAAATGGCAGGGTAGCCAATGCCATTCGAATACTATTAAGAGTGGCTGCTGCCCGGGCTGGCCAACGGGTCACCTTGGACGTTGAAGAGCCACGATGAACGCGGTGAAAAAGAGCAGTAGTTTCACACCCGCAGGCTCGCCAGTCGAGGGCGAGCCTGCCTTCTTAGTAATCGGGAAAATCCGCCGCCCGCATGGTGTGCGCGGCGATGTGTTGATGGAAGTCATTAGTGACTTTCCGGAGCGAATTCAACCCGGCGTCACGGTCTATGTGGGTGAGGATGCCCAACCCCAGCAAATAACAAGCCGGCGCACCCATAAAGATGGATTAATCCTCCATTTTGCTGCTTATTCAACGGCAGAAGCAGTTGGTGTTCTCCGCAATGCATATGTTTTTGTCCATGCAGACGACCGGCCGGCATTGGAAACGGGTGAGTTTTATCACCATCAATTATTAGGCTTGGCAGTGTATACGGATCAAGGAGAAGAGCTGGGGAGGATTGTGGAGATACTAGAGACCGGCGCTAATGATGTCTTCGGTGTGCAAAATGAAGAAGGGAAGAAAGTGTATATCCCATATATCGATGAATTCGTCACAGCTATCGATCTCGAACAAGGGAAGATCACCGTTCATCTCATACCTGGCTTAATCTAATCATCATGGTCTCGGAAACGCAATACTGGGTAGCTTTCAGTTTAATTCGTGGCATTGGCGCAGTGCGGTTTCGGCGTTTGTTGAGTGAATTTGGCTCGCTCCAGGAAGCCTGGCAGGCAAGCCCGAGCGCATTAGCCCAGACTGGATTAAGTCCCAAACTCGTTGAAAATATCCTCGATATTCGTCAACAAGTGGATGTAGATCAGCTCTGGGAGCGTATCCAAACGCTAGGAATACAAGTGCTTACTTGGCAGGATGCGTCCTATCCGCGACGATTGAAAGAAATTGACCAACCGCCTCCAGTCCTTTACCTTAAGGGAAATTTATTGGAACAGGATGAACTGGCTGTCGCGGTGGTGGGAACCAGGAAAGTAACCCATTACGGTCGTCAAGTGGCGCAGGAAATTGCTGCCGGGCTGGCTCAAAGCGGGGTTACGGTGATTAGCGGTCTTGCCAGAGGAGTGGATGCGATTGCCCATGCTGCGGCGATGGATCAAGGTGGGCGGACAATAGCCATATTGGGATGCGGCGTGGATCGGATATACCCACCGGAGAATCGTCCTCTTGCCCAACGCATCCTTCAACAAGGGGCATTGTTGAGTGATTATCCTCCCGGCACTGCACCAGACGCAACCAATTTTCCCCCACGCAATCGCATCATTTCTGGGTTATCCTTAGCGGTTGTCGTTGTCGAAGCGGGTGAAAAAAGCGGTGCGTTGATTACCGCCAGTTTTGCAGCGGATCAAGGCAGGGATGTCTTTGCTGTGCCGGGCAATATCCATGCTCCACAAAGCGTTGGGACAAACCGGCTGATTCAAAAAGGGGCATACCCATTTGTGAGTGTGCAGGATTTATTGGAAACACTGGACATTGTCATGATTACCCAACAAACGGATGCTCGAAAAACATTGACCACCGATCCGACAGAAGCAAAACTTTTGGAGGCTCTCACCACCCAACCAATTCATGTCGATGAATTAGCCCGTTTGGTAGAATTACCGGTTGCGCAAGTCAGTTCGACCTTAACGATTTTAGAACTCAAAGGGTATGTGCGCTCCTTAGGCGGAATGAATTATGTCGCTGTCCATGAAGACAACGGAGAATATCACCTAGAGAATGCATGAAGAGGTAGAAAGTACGAGTATGAATTCGCATTACTATGCTGTGATTATGGCGGGAGGTGGAGGAACCAGACTCTGGCCGCTTTCACGCCAATCCCGCCCAAAACAATTGTTGCCTATTATCGAACAACGGAGTTTGTTCCAAATGGCAATTGATCGTTTAGATGGGTTGTTCACCCCAGATCATATTTTAGTTGTGACCGTCCAGAATCAATTGAAAGATTTACATGAACAATGCCCATTTCTGCCGATGGAAAACTTTTTAGTAGAACCAGAGCCGCGTGGCACTGCTTCGGTCGTTGGCCTGGCAGCAGTAGCATTGACCAAACGTGATCCGGATGCAATTATGGCGGTGCTTACTTCGGACCACTATATCGGTAATCAGGAATGGTTTCAAAAATTGTTAAAAGTGGCTGCCCTGGTCGCCCAGAAAAATTATCTCGTCACTTTAGGGATTACCCCAACTTATGCTGCCACTGGATATGGCTATATCCAGCAAGGTAAAGTGGAGGGGCGCTATGACGGGGTAGATGTATATTATGTGGAACGATTTAAAGAAAAACCAGATGAATTACAAGCGCAAATCATGCTTGCAACAGGTAACCATACCTGGAATTCCGGCATGTTTATCTGGAAAACCAAGAAAATTTTAGAGGAAATCGACCGCCAAATGCCCGCCTTAGGAAGTGCTTTGCGGAAAATTGGAGCGAAATGGAATACTCCTCAACGTCAGCAGGTTTTGGAAAAAGAATGGCTCCACTTAGAAACCCAGACGATTGACTATGGAATTATGGAAGGTGCGCGGGATGTGGTTGTGATCCCAGCAGGAAGTCTACGCTGGAGTGATGTGGGTAGCTGGGATTCGCTGTTCGATGTTTTACCCGCTGATGCTAATGAGAATATTATTATTGGGGGAAAACATTTTGGGCTGGATACACGGAAGTCATTGGTTTATGTGAACCAAGAACATCGTTTGATTGTGACCATTGGCATACGCGACCTGGTAGTAGTAGATACCGGCGATGTATTGTTGATTTGCCGAAAGGATGAAGCACAGAAAGTACGTCATGTCGTTAATCTACTAAAAGAGAAAGGCGATGAACACGTGTAAAGGAGGTATGGAAAATTGGAAACTCTCGAAGCATATTGTGTGAAATGTAAAGAAAAAAGACCGATAAAAGACCCACAACCGGTTTATACTGTGAATGGTACGGCTGCAACTCAGGGTGTTTGCCCGGTTTGCGGCACAAAGTTATTCCGCATGGGGAAAACCGAAGCTCATGAGAAACTCAGTGAGGCGGAAACCGCGAAAATAAAACCCAAACGTTCCGGCAAATTGGTTATTGTCGAATCTCCCGCAAAAGCCAAAACGGTTGGGCGGTTCCTTGGTAAAGGCTATACGGTCAAGGCATCTGTTGGGCATGTGCGTGATCTATTACGGTCACAATTGTCTGTGGATGTTGAACATGATTTCGCGCCAAAGTATCGTGTTCCGAATGAAAAGAAGGCAGTTGTAAAGGAAATAAAAACCCTTGCTAAAAGTGCAGAAGAAATCTATCTTGCAACCGACCCAGATCGAGAGGGTGAAGCGATTGCCTGGCATTTGATGGAAGCCGCTGCCATTGATCCTAAAATATCGAAACGGGTGGTATTTCATGAGATAACCGAGCCGGCAATCGCAGAAGCTTTTGCACATCCACGCGGGATCAATAGTGACCTTGTCGATGCGCAACAAGCACGGCGTGTATTAGATCGCTTGGTTGGATATAACCTGAGTCCTTTGTTGTGGCGTAAGGTGCGCAGCCGTCTATCGGCTGGGCGAGTGCAATCCGTTGCTTTACGTCTAGTGGTCGAACGAGAGCGCGAGATACAGGCATTTGTGCCGGTTGAATACTGGTCTATTGCAGCAGAATTTCGCCCGCAGGGTATAAAAGAGACCTTTATCGCTAAATTAGCCAAGGTGGATAAAGAAGATCCTGTTTTAGGGAATGAAGAAGCGGTTAACCCATTGTTAGAGGATATGCGCGGTGCGGAATATCTCATCAGCTCGATAAAGCAAGGCGAACGCAAGCGTAATCCATCGCCACCTTTTATAACCAGCACATTACAACAAGAAGCTTCGCGCCGATTGGGCTTTACTGCCAAACGGACAATGGCATTAGCTCAGCAGCTTTATGAGGGGATTGACGTTGGGAGCGGCGGAGCAGTTGGTTTGATCACGTATATGCGTACTGATTCAACGAATGTCGCTGAGGTGGCACAACAAGAGGCGCGCAGTTATATCAAACAACGTTATGGGGAGTCTTTTTTGCCAGCGCGGCCGCCTTTTTATCGCACAAAAACATTGGGCGCCCAAGAGGCACATGAAGCGATTCGACCGACATCCGTCTTTCGCAACCCCGATTCGATTAAGGGATTTTTGAACCGCGACCAATTTCGTTTATATCAATTGATTTGGCAACGATTTGTCGCTTCTCAGATGAACGCCGCGATCTTCGATACTGTGACGGTAGAAGTCGCGGGGAAAGGGAATTTACACGAATATTTACTGCGCGCTTCCGGGTCAACGGTTCGATTTATTGGCTATTTGATTGTCTATGAAGAGGCGCAGGATGAGGATCAACCCAAAGAAGAGGAAGGCGAAGGACGTATTCCCGCCGGTCTTTCTGAAGGACAACCTCAACATTTGGTGAAATTGTTACCGGAACAGCATTTCACCCAACCGCCACCACGTTATACGGAAGCAACGTTAGTGAGGGCATTGGAGGAATACGGTATTGGGCGGCCCTCCACGTACGCGCCGATTCTGTCGACAATACAACAGCGTGGTTATGTGGTGCGTGATAATAAGCGATTGATTCCCACCGAAACCGGGATTTTGGTGAATGATATTATCATTGAGCATTTTCCAGATGTAATGGATTATGGCTTTACTGCTCACATGGAAGAAGATTTGGATCGCATCGCTGCTGGTGAGCAAAAATGGGTAGATGTCATCCGCGAATTTTACGCGCCATTCTCGCAGTTGGTTGAAAAAGCGGAACATCAGATACCCGAAATGAAGGCGGAATTAGAGCCAATTGGAAGAAACTGCCCGGAATGCGGCAAGGAATTGGTGATTCGTTATGGAAGATTTGGGAAGTTTATTTCGTGCAGTGGATTCCCGGAATGCCGGTATACTGAGCCGTGGTTAGAAAAGATAGGGGTGAAGTGTCCAAAGGATGGCGGCGAAATTGTGGAACGGAAAACCCGCCGCGGTAGAGTGTTTTATGGGTGTGCGAATTATCCCCAATGTGATTTCACCTCGTGGAAAAAACCGCTTGCCACACCTTGTCCTAATTGCGGTGGTTTATTGGTGATCCAGGATAAGCGCCACGCACAATGCACCCAATGTGAGGAGCAATTTTTACTAGAACAAGTTGTGAAGGATGAAGTCGCGGAAACGGCATGAGTCTTGCACCATTCTGGTTGTTAGAAAAGTTGTTGGTTTAATTTTTATCGTATACAATAAGATAACAGCGTAGTTTGTTGTAATGTGGTCACCATTAAGCGATTTACGAGGATAAATTTCTAACAGTCAGATTAAATTGGATCGAGAGAACGGAGAGAGTAAAATGGAAAAAGTCCGCGAATTCTTAAATAAACCGATCGCCATGGCAGGAGGTGGTTTCCTGGTTGGGCTTATTATTGGCTGGTTTGTAATCGGCTGGGGCATCTGGCCGGTAAAATGGACCGATGCATCGGTGAAACAACTCCGCCAAGACTTGAAAATGGAATACCTCAAGATGGCAGTTGATTCCTACGCGCTGAATAAAGATGCGGCTTTGGCACAGAAACGGTTCAAAGAAATGGGTAAAGAAGGTGAACAGCTCCTGGCGGAAATGGAGAAGGAATTTCCGGAAATTGCACCGAATATCGCCTCATTTCGATTAGCGGCAGCGGGAGCAGCAACCACACCCCAAGAGACGGAAAGTGTAACCCTTACAACCCCCGAAGTGAGTGCAAACGCACCAGAAGCGGGGCTTTTACCTACTCCAGCACCAACTACAAAGTCTTCCCCATTAAATGTTTTGCGTAGCATCTTTATTGTTCTTTGTGTTGCAACGGTGGTTATCGTTATTGGCCTGGTAGCTATTCTGTTCTTGCGTTCGCGGAAAACAGGCGGGAAGACCTCAACGAAAACAACCGCAACCCCAGCAGCGCAGCCACTCACTGGTTGGGAAAGCAAACCTGCTCCTACTCCTAGTGAAGAACCCCCAATGATGCAATTCATGGCTTCCTATAAATTTGGAGATGATTTGTTCGATGATTCCTTTAGTATCGATTCACAAAGCGGTGAATTTTTAGGGGAATGTGGCGTCAGCATCTCTGAGACGATTGGGGTAGGAGACCCGAAAAAGGTCACTGCATTCGAGGTTTGGTTATTTGATAAGAATGATATTCAAACCATCACGAAAGTACTGATGAGCGAGCACGCGTATAATGATGAAGCTATTCAACAACGCCTAGCCGCCAAAGGGGAGCCTGTGCTGGTACAACCCGGCATTGAAACCGTCCTCGAATCGCAGACTTTACAACTGGTTGTGCGGGTTGTGGAAATGGGATACGGAGATGGCGCCTTGCCTCCCCAAAGTTATTTTGACCACTTGATCTTAGAATTAGCGGTTTGGTCGAAAGCCTGAGATAAATTCCTGGATGTAATAGAGAGCAGGGTCTAACCCTGCTCTTTTTTATTCCTCAATCGGATTGTGGGAGAGGATGGCTGGCTGCATTTGAAATGAATGAGGAAGTAAAAAATCTACGGCGCAGGATAATTTCACGAGTAATTATGAGAAAACATTAATGAAATATTAATACACAAAATCCAATAATCGGTTATAGTTAGTGCGTTAGTTACAGCCCGTGAGCAAAGCGCACGTTTCCGGCAGCCAATCCGCCTTAGGGGGATGATGAGTTGATTTGTCTCTTGCCTTTTTAGTGTGTCCAGCGTCAAGGCGGTATCTCAATAATATACTTTTTATGGAGAAAAAAATGGAACCCAAATTATATGTTGGCAATCTGCCATACACCGTTACTGAAGACGATTTGCGCGAGTTATTCGCCCAAGCCGGAACAGTAAAATCAATTGCCTTGATCAATGATCGTGACACAGGGCGCTCAAAAGGTTTTGGATTTGTAGAGTACGAAACCAATGAAGATGCCCAAAAGGCAATTACCATGTTCAATGGAACACAACTCCAGGAACGTACGCTGACCGTCAATCAAGCTCGTCCACGTGAAGAACGTCCGATGGGTGGTGGTGGTTACCGCCAAAGCAGCCGTGGTGGCCGCAGTGGTGGTGGACGCAGCCGCTCAAGCTGGTAAAATCGTTTATTGAATAAAAAAAACAAGGCGCTAAAAAGCGCCTTGTTTTTTTAATGTTTTTACTTTAATGGAAAATTTCCAGTTCCGGGGGAGTTACGAACCCAGCTGTATATGATTAGACGCAATGTAGATAAGCACCATTTAAAATCACTTAGGTCACTTTGGGAGAGATTTGTACATTCTGATAAATGGAAAACTATTCCAACCAACGTAATTATGTTATATTTAGATCGGGTTTCAATCAGCGATATGTATCAGAATAAGTTAAGCGCAAAATTACAATTTCTCCTTAAAGTGATCCCATTTGTATTATGGATATTCACCAGCGCTTGTGCTGGCTTAACGCAACCGTCCGCTTTACAAAATCAACCCATGTACGTACCGCCCTCTCCCCAAATCAAAAAATCAACCCAAATCCCCAATTTATCCGCTATGATTCCCACACCAACATTGACCTGCACCAACTCTCTACGCTTTGTAGCGGATATCACGATACCTGACGGCAGCCAGGTAAAGCCTAATGAGGCAATTGAGAAGGTTTGGGAAGTGGAGAATAACGGCTCTTGTAATTGGGATGAACGGTATCGCTTGAAATGGATTGGCGGCTCAGAATTAGGGATAGCAACCGAACAGGCGCTTTACCCTGCCCGCAGCGGAACTCATGCCCAAATCCACATGCGCCTTATCGCTCCTCAAACTCCAGCCACCTATCATAGTGCCTGGCAAGCCTATGACCCACAGGGAGTGCCATTTGGGGATCCAATTTATGTTGAATTTGTTGTTACTGCGCCGTGATCTTTAATTTGGGACAATCATTTCGCTTATGTCTTTCAATGGTTTCAACACATTCGTCGATCCTTGCTCCATTTTGAATTGACTGATCAATTCTTTCAACTGTTGTGCCATAACATCTAATGATTTTGCCGAATGGGATACTTCCTCGACCTGAGCGCTGAATTCTTCGGTTGCTGCCGAAATCTCTTCTAACGCGGCGCTATTTTCCTCACTTACCGCGGCGATACTTTCAATTGCCTGGGTTATTTCCTTCGAGCCAAGCGCAAGTTTTTCTGTTGCAGATATATTCTCGCTGATTACATTGGACACGACATCTACCGCTTTTACCAGTTTTGCCGCTAATTGGTTCATCCCGTTAGCTGCACCCAAAGCTTTGCTCGCTTGTTCGTTTACTTTATTTATTGAAGACACAATATTCTGCAATGCATCACCGGCTTCCTGGGCTTGATGAAAACCATACTCTACTTCTTTATTCCCATCTTGCATCGCTTTTATGGTTTCGTTTACAGCTCGTTGGGTCTCTTGAATTATTTCGTTGATTTGGTGAGTAGATGCACTGGAACGTTCTGCTAATTTTCGAACTTCATCGGCTACAACTGCAAAGCCTTTTCCATATTCTCCTGCACGAGCAGCTTCAATAGCAGCATTCAATGCTAATAGATTTGTTTGAGAAGCGATTTCTTCGATGGTATCTATTATCATAGATATCTGATTTGAATGATATGCCATCTGAGATACCTTTTCACTAGACAGATTATTTTTTTGTCGTATTATTTCCATCACATTCAGGGTGCGCTGGACTTGTTGTGCCCCTTCAGAGGCGATAGTCATTGCTAGACCTGCTTCATGGGTGACAGTTTCTGAACTTTGGGTTACTTGATTTATCGCCGTGTTTATTTGTGAGGTCAGAGATACTGCTTGTTCGATTGCTGTCGACTGATCTTGAGCCCCTTTCGCAACTCCATTGATTGCTGTAGAGATATTTTCAACGGATACGCTTGTTTGTGATACAGATTCGGACTCTTGATTAATTCCTTTCGATACCTGTTGAATGGTCATGGCAATCTGATTTGATGCTTCTTCAGCTTGTTTGGACGCCTGAGCAAGTTGGGCCGAGGCGATCCCAAGTTGTTCTGCATTTTTCGACACTTGGTTAATCATATTCCGTAAAGAGGCACTCATATTTTTAAAGGCATTCCCTAATTGGTCTTTTTCACTTTTTGGTTGGATAGTCAAACTGATATCCCCGTTCGCGATGGAATTCGCAATATCTACCATTTCAATTAAGTAGGCTTCAACTGCGGATGCACTTTTGCCCACTATACCAAACTCATCTTTCCGCTTGGTAATGCGAGTAATTTGTGAAAAATCCCTATTTAATTCACCATTACTTAATTCTATCAACGCTGGGGTTATGGTCGCTAAAGGCAAAGTAATCGAACGGGTAATTAAATAGACCAATATTACCGAAATGAAAATACTGGTTAGTGACCCTCCTAATAATAAATATAGGAATCGCCGATAGGTATCTTCTCCAGCAACTTTTAATTCTTGAGCAATTTTCATGTTATTGCTGGTTATATTTTCCATGATTGTATCGAGTTCTTTGCTCGCATTCGCAATCTCTCCGCCTTCGTGTACGCTCATTACAGCCTGCTCTTCATTGCCTTTATCAATATATCCAATGGCTCGGTTTACTTTCAGTATATAATCAGCATATTTTTGATCGAATTCGGCTAAGACTTTTTTCTCATCCTCATTCAGGGAAGTGGAATGATATTTATCCATTTGTTCTTGAATTGCTGCAATGTCTGCATTAATCGCTTGCTTGGTAGCCTCTCGTGCTACTGGATTAAAGATATAGATATATAAATCTCCTCGTAGTTTATATAAAGCGGATTTGGATTCTTCAACTTGAAAAATGGGGACAGCACGGTTGTTATAGAGATTGCTCATATTTCGATTTACAATATTCATTCCCCAAAATCCGAGAGAGGTAATGGCAAATGAGATAATCACTAATAAACCAAAACCGACCGTTAATTTTACGGAAGTATTAAGGTTATCAATCCAATCAAACCCAATTACTTTGGAGAAATTTATTTTCATGTTTGGTATATGAAATTTGGAATTGATGGAGATAAGTCTGCTCGCCATTGAGGTTTTACTCCTTATGATTAGAAAAGCGAAAGGAAAAAAATTGAAATTTTTCATTAAATTTATCGTGTTGAATCAATATCAGAGCATAAAGAATCAATAAAAATCCAGTAAAAAAATAAAATTGAGAGAAATAGTAAAGCTCTCATTGATTTTTAATATGTCTCCCTCATTATTGGGGAATGTCGTATTCTGTTCAAGTTCTTTTTCAATATAGTATATAATCCAGCGCGGAGGATTTTATGCACATTTTAGTTACCAATGATGATGGCGTTTATGCGCCTGGATTAATCGCTTTAGCGCAAACATTGCGGAAAATTGGAAAGGTTAGCATTCTTGCACCGGATCAAAACTGGTC
>DAOTVW010000066.1:0-3751 GCA_034436035.1 Anaerolineales bacterium | reverse complement strand
TCAATTGACGAAATAATCCTTTGCGGTGGAAATCGGTATTACCGAGTAGAAAATCTGGATCAACATCTGAGGAAAGGTCCCCCAAAACGCACCCGCAATGGTATTCTAATAACGCCAGTAATAAGCGCGGGTTAATCGAATTTTCTAAAGCGACGCGTTGAATGATCTGCGCAGCGCTCGTCCAAGCCGTACTTTTTAAGTATTCTCGATAATGCTTTAACCAACCGTCGGTTTTATCTAAATAAGCCTGAACATCGAAATCGAGCGCAGCAGGCGAATAAACCACTTCACTATCCGGGAACAACCAGTTTGGGTGCCCTGTGGCAGTGGGAACGACGGGAAAGGGAGAAGGGGTGATGGTTATCCTTGGACGAGTAATCGTTGGTGAGGATTTTATTAAAGGAGTTGCGCTTGATCGCCCATCGAAATTAACAATTGTATCAACCGTAACAGAAGGCAAAGGGGGAGAATCGATCATGCTTAAAAATTGTGGTCGGCAAGCGGAAGCAAACAACAAGCCCCACAATAAAAAAATTCTTTGCCATTTCATACCGACCATTATACAAGGTTAAGGATCAGCATCGGTGAGCGTGATAAAGGATTTTTGGTAAGCATTGCTGTTGGCAATAACCGTTTCATCCCCACGCTCAAGATAGCCTTGATACGCTTCTTGTCCCGCATGAGCCACCCAACCGCTTAAGTCGAAGGGGATTGGTCCATCTGCGGCAATCCATTCGCCATTGAATTTTCGGGCGATATGCACATGGGTGCCAGTGGCAATCCCTCCTTCACAGGAAGGATGCCCCAATCGGTCACCCTTATCTACCCAGGTTCCCACTGCGATGCGATTTTCTGAGGACACATGCAGATAAATAATCACCCAGCCGGTTTGTTCTTTACCATCCCCATCCAAATCCAATACCACTAAGCCGCGGTCAGAACGCACCACCAATCCCGAAGCTGAAGCCGTCACCCAGGCTTGAGATTCTACGCAACCGGACTCGGCCGATGCTGGTGCAAAATCCAGCGCTGCATACGAACCATCATGTTCCCAAGCGCCATGCGGGCCTCCAGTGAAGCTCCACAGCTTATTCCGTTCAAAAGGCAGGCTGAGCGGGGGTTGTTTTAACCCAGGGGGATATAGCGGTTCGACACTTTGTGCCCTTGCCCAATCATCCCCGAACATCTGCTGATAAAATGCCGGAAATCCTTTCTGAGCATCGACTGCTTTTACCCAATGCTGACTATCCGAAATCTGGGCAAAAAAATACTGCAACGCCACACTGCCAGCATTTAAATCCGGTGCTAAGCGTACTTTATAATGATCGTTCAGGAAATTTAACTCAGTCAGACGTCCTTCACGCCAGCTGTAATAACCGATGGACAACTGATTTACCGCCCAGACAAGTTGGTGAAACAATCCTTGATAGCCCTGGTCATGGTAACCCAATGGATATAGCTCTTCATCTGGCGTGGTGGGTTGACCGCTTACCCAGTGACTCTGATAATCCAACAAAGCCAGCAACAAACGCGGATTAATGGAGTTCTCCAACGCCACACGCTGGATGACTTGCGCACCGGTCATTGTCCCAGTGCTTTTCATCCATTCTTTATAATCATGTAATTTTCCATTTGTCTGAGACACATAGGATTCGACATCGAAATCAGCGGCAGAAGGAGAATAAACCAGCTCCGAATCAGGCAAAATATGGGTTGGTGAGGTAGTGTTGGCAATGCGGCGCGGGATCATTAAGAGCTGGCCGGGCTGAAATAATGCTTTTTCCGGGATCGGGTCAGGCGAAAGGATTTCCGCGGGTGAAACCCCAAAACGCACTGCCACAGCCGGAAGGGTATCCCCGGCTTGTGTATAATACAAAAAAGGTATCGAGGCGGGTGTTTCCGTAGGGTCATTGACCAAAGGTGCCGCATCGGTGGCGGTAGGTGCTGGGGTGGAGAGCGGATGGGTTGGTTGCACCACCATGCTAGGAGTGCTGGTTATCGCATAGGTAGGCAGGAGAGTCCCCGCCAGTAAAGCTAACTCTTGTGGTAAAGTGGGCGAGGCGCGCGGCGGAATAAAATAAGCGCTTTGCCCGCATGCCAAGCTGCTCAGGAACCAAAAGGCTACCATTAAAATACTAAAATTACGAATTCTACTCATTAGCGGCTGATCTTATTTTTATCCGAGGGTCCGGATTCCGCTTCAATAATAACACCATTCCGTTCTAGCGTCCCTTCGTATTCTACCCCGCTTCCGGCTGAGACCCAACCATCCATAACAAAGGGCAGGTTTTGATCAGCGGGGATCCATTCCCCATGATACCGACGAGCTATATGTACATGAGTGCCGGAGGAAAACCCGCCTTCACAAGATGGATGACCAATCCGATCACCGGCTTTCAGGTATGTGCCACTTTTTACCCGCTCGCGGCTTTCAATGTGCATGTACAAAATCACCCAACCCGTTTGCTCCAACCCATCCGCAGGGGAACTGGGATCATCCACATCCTGGATAACGATACCATCACCAGTCCGAATGATGGGCCCATTGGCAAGCGCAACCACCCATTCATCAGATGTCACACAGCCGAACAAATCGTTATCCGGAGCAAAATCCAAAGCAGCCCAAGCAGAGCCGCTATCCCAGCCAGGGTGGGGACCACCCGTGAACGCCCATTGCACACCGCGCTCAAAAGGCAATTGAAAAGTGGGTTGAGTCAGGTCTGTGGGCAGTAAGGGTTCGATGGCGTAATCAAAAGGATAACCAAATAAATGAGAATAGGTTGCAAAAAAACCATCCGCTGATACGGCTTTTTGCCATTCGGTAAAAGAGAATAGCTGCGCAAAGTAATATTGCAGCGCAGCGGTGCCGGCATTAATGGTTGGATCAATCGGCACCACCCTTCCATCTGCCATTGTCCAGCTCGCCACCCCGTTCACTCGCCATAAATAATAGCCACGGTTGAGTTGATTCGCTGCCCAAGCGAGTTGATGATAAAGCCCCTTACGATCATTGTTGATTAATCCGAAGGGATAATTTTGTTGCGCCGTCTTCAGGCTGGTGCTCGTCAACCAATGACTTTGATATTCTAACAAAGCTAAAAGTAAGCGCGGGTTCACGGAATAATCCTGGGCAATTAATTGAAATAGTTGAGCGGCATTTTGGGATTCATCATTGATTTTCTCGTTGTAGCGGTTGATAAACCCTTTTTGCCCTTTTATAAAAGTTGCAAGATCAAAACCAACGTTGCTTGGACTATATACCAATTCCGAATCGGGAATGATTTTAAATGCCGAGCCAAACCCTTCTGGTGTTGGCACAGGAATTCGTAATTCCTGGCCAACATCGAGGCGGTTTGGATCGCTTAGCTGATTGGTTTGCATGATTTGTTCCATGCTCACCCCGTAAGCCTGAGCAATCGTTCCTAACGTATCCCCTGCTTGGACTACATATTTTTCTTCTTTGGTACGTAACTGTGGCAAGGGATGGGGTATATCCGGCGTCGGAGTGAGGATTGGCGCGCCAGGAGGACGCGTGGGCGGTAGAAAAGAAAAAACGGTGGCTTTGGGAGCTTCGGTACGGCTGCTTGGGACTAGCCAGCTTGGCTCATCGGAAAGCGCACTCCGTGCACAGGCTAATCCGCTGAAGAATAAGAATAGGAGAGAAACTAGAAAAGCCAATCTTTGCCAGCGTAGAAGCATGAGGTACCTCAAAGTCATTCTACACCATTTTAACGGGAAAACAGAAAGATGA
>DAOTVW010000065.1:0-2869 GCA_034436035.1 Anaerolineales bacterium | reverse complement strand
ATATTTTCAATTCTGGATGATGGGTAGTGACAAGAGTGGTTATTTTTCGATTGACAAGGAAAGTGAGGATAGCGCGTGCTAAGGCTGCTCCTTCCTGTGGATCGGTGCCGGCTCCGAGTTCATCCAGTATCACTAAAGAACGCGAATCAGCCTGCTCGAGGATACGAACTATATTCTTGATATGCCCGGAAAAAGTAGAGAGTGATTGCTCAATGGATTGTTCATCGCCAATATCGGCGAAGATCTGGTCGAAAACACTTAACGCTGATCCAGGTGCCGCGGGTATATGTAAACCGGACTGAGCCATCAAGGTCAGTAAACCAATGGTTTTTAGAGAAACCGTTTTTCCGCCGGTGTTTGGCCCGGTGATGACCAGGGCGAAAGTCTGATCATCGATTTCCACATCAATGGGAACGACTTTGTTTGCGTCCAGCAAAGGGTGGCGAGCTTGAATTAATTTGATGGTACTGCCTGGATGTTGAGAAATGGACTTTTTATTTTGGAACGGTAGTAAGTTTGGTTGAACCGCATCGATAGCCAGTGCATATTTTCCGCATGCCAAAACAAAATCGAACTTAGCTAAAGCTGCGATAACCTTTTCCAACTGCGGTATATGGGTAGCTAATTGAGATGTTAATGAAAAAAGGATGCGATGTTCTTCGTCGCGTTCATCTAATTGCAATTGGCGGTTTTGATTATTCAATTCAACAATTGGGAGCGGTTCGATGAACACTGTAGCGCCGGAAGAAGATTGATCGTGAACAATTGCTTTGATGCGTCCTTTGAAGTCGGCTCGCATTGGTAAAACATAGCGTCCTTCGCGTTGTGTGATAATCGGTTCCTGCAAGAGAGGAGCGGTGGTGGGGTCGGAAATATAGTGTTGTAATTTTGTTTGTAAACGATCACGCACAATTTTTAATTCTTGTCGAATAGCAGCGAGAGCTGGGGATGCGTTATCGAGGATTTCACCATGATCCGAAATCGAACGGGAAATTGTCTCGATTATCCCGGGTGGAATCTCAACGTCGTTGAACAGATTACTCAGCCGTGGGTAATCTATTTGCATGCGGTCGAAAATGCGCTTGATTGAACGTAAAGCAATCAAGGTGTCTTTTACATCCAATAATTCCTGTGGCGTAGCTGTCCCTGCGCGCCGGGCAAGTTCAATAATTCCACGGATATCATGCGCTCCAGCGATCCCAGGTTGGTCATGCTTATTCAAAAATAAAATACTTTCCCTGGTTAGCTGTTGTGCGTATATGACTTGCTCGAGATCGGAGGTAGGCTTGAGTTGTTGAACTAACTCTGCAGATGGTTTGAACGAAGTATATTTCACTAATTGCTGCAGGATTTTTGGATATTCAAGCACTACAAGAGTTTTTTCATCAATGGTCATCTTTATATTCCCAATATCATGAGTTTACCATAGCCTTTGTGGGAACGGGCAAAAAAAATGAGATTGACCTAATATTTTTGTTAGGTTAAAAATAAGAATCTTGTACTATACTAATCATATCATGAGAGATTATTGAAAGTATGTGTTGGAGGAATAATGGATCTTCACCGTTATGAACATGGCCAGGGTTTAGCTGAATATGGGATCATCATTCTTTTGGTGGGGATCGCCGTAGTCGCTGCCCTTGCCTTGCTCGGACCCGCTGTTGGGAATTTATATAGTTCGGTTGTCACGGGATTTCCTGGATATTAATCCTTGATAACCGAATGAGAATTCATTATCAGGAAGAAAATCCACTATCATACGAGATGGAAAGTTAGTGGGTATTCGTCATTTATGGAACAAGGATGATTCATTATTATGGATCATCCTTTTTCTTACCCAAAAAAGTTTAGGATTTATTATTGAGGAATATTTTCGGAACGCATCTTTAGATAAAGATAATGAAAGTTATTGATGGGGGATGAAAGCGAATGAGGGATTTTATAGAATTAAGTGAGAATATCTTTTTAAAGCAGAATATAATCTTATGAGAGTTTCTTATGCATGAAATCAATCTTGGTATTTACAATGAAATGTTGCGCTATGAAAGGGACATGGATAAGCTACGTGCCTTAGCGTTATGGATCACGAATTACGATGATTCTCGGCTTATCCCTGGTTTAATCAACCCGCGAGAATATGTCTTTACGCTCATAAAACATTATTCCGAAAAATTTGCCGAAGACATCCTTGAATTTGGGCATATTAGTGCCGGCGCGATCGATTTGTTCCATTCTTCTTTATTCTCGATCAACAAATTATTAGGGATCACTGAAGAAGATATCCAGCGAGCCGGTGAGTTGCAGCGCTACCGGAATAGCGGATTTTGGGAAATGCGGCGCGTGATCGGGCAGTTCAGTGATATTGCTGAAGAAGTCGTGCAAGATGGCGTAACCCATATCATCACTGCAGCGGTATCGGGATGTATTATTGGTGAATATTTAGGTAAGATATTAGAAAGAAAGTTTCGCAAGTTATTGGATGTAGATCACATGGTTTTTGCTCGTGATGGGATCAACCCTGTTAAAGGGATACTGCCTGAAAGTTTTCGATTGCAAGGCGATCATGTACTTTTCGTAGATGATGCTGTAATGGAAACCAGGACTGCATTAGTGATGTTGGAAACCATGCAAAACATTGCACCAAACAGAAAAGTCTCGTTACTCACTGTGGATATTGACCCGGACACAAAGGAATCAGGATTCCTGCAGCGGTTTAATAAAGTCTATCTATTTGAGGAATGATGAGAAAATCCTTGAAAATCAATCGTCCATCGGTTATAATGGAAAATGTAAGGGCGCATAGCTCAGTTGGTCAGAGCGCACGGTTCACATCCGTGAGGTTCGGGGGTTCGAGCCCCTCTGCGCCCAT
>DAOTVW010000064.1:0-22416 GCA_034436035.1 Anaerolineales bacterium | reverse complement strand
GAGATGAAGTCCACTGATCCCCAACCCTGGTTGTGGCTTTCGGCAACCACGGATGACCTAGCAGAACGGCGTGAATATTTAGAATATGCCTTGGCTGCCGATCCCAATAATGGGGCTGCTCGGCGTGGGTTAGTCTTCCTCTCTGAAAAATTGGATAAAAGCCGCGCCCTGACCGAGGGTGAGGATTTCGAAAAACAATCCTATACACAACCAGTTGAGGCGAAAGCGGAGGAGATTTTCCTGTGCGGTCGCTGTGGGGGAAAGATGAGGTTTGATGTTTCTCGTCAGGTACTGGTTTGCGATTATTGTGGGTATGAACAAAAACCAGATTTATCCAATGCGGCCGATCAGGAAGAGCAAGCATTGGATTTTGTCTTACCCACCACCCGCGCCCGCACCTGGTCTGAAGCCCAGCATCGCTTGACTTGCCAGCAATGCGGGGCGATTTCGTTACTGGCAGTTGGAGAAAGAGCGCTGACATGCCCGCATTGTGGCTCACACCAATTAATTGAATCGACCGAAATGACGGAATTGGTGCAGCCGAACGTCATTGCTCCCCCCAAAATCGATCTATCTTCAGCAACCAAAGCGGTTCAAGAATGGTTAGGAAAAGGCTGGTTCATCCCTGATGATCTAAAAAAGCTAGCCAGGCCTTCCGTCTTACGCCCTGTTTATTATCCTTTCTGGACATTTGATGGCATTTTACAAATGGGGTGGGTTTGTGAAGTGAATCGCGGGACTTCTAAAAACCCTATCTGGGATGTGGAAAAAGGCGTGGAATTTGAAATTTTCGATGATGTCCTGGTGCCTGGCATTTCGAAGCTCTCTAAAAGCGAATTAACCCATATTGAGCCCTTTGACTTGAAATCCGTTGTCCAATATGACCCCGCCTTTTTGGCTGGTTGGAATGTGTTAGCCTATGATTATCCGTTAGCGGAAGCGTCGCTGGACGCGCGGGAGAAGGTCGCAAAGCGTTTGCAACGAGAGCTTAACCAGCGTGTCTTTCCTGGAAAAGATAAGCGGAATCTGCAATCCGGGGAAACCAATTGGAGCGGGTTGACCTTTAAATTGGTTTTGTTGCCTTTATACGTTGGTTCTTACCACTATCGCGGGAAGATTTATCAATTGTATGTCAATGGGCAAACGGGAAAAGTCGCGGGATATAAACCACAAGATCGCCTGAAAAAGACCGCTTTCTGGTTGAGTGTGATATTGGGTTTAATGGTGCTGGGTTTATTGACCTTATGGGTTGGATTAAATTTTGGATGGATCCGTTTCTAGGGTTATTTTCGATTAAAATTTATCCACCTATATTAACTATCATCTGCGAGACCATCGAAACACGTTGAACTCGTCGGCAGCTCTACGTTGAATGGATCGAGTTAACGAAGATAACGAAGGCTCCAGATGAATGGGCTACGGTGCAATTTAAGAAATAATGAAGGTTATCCATGAGCGATACATTGACTTTTCAAGATATTATGATGACGTTACAAAAATTTTGGGCTGAAAAAGGATGCTTGATTTGGCAGCCTTATTACACTCAAGTTGGGGCAGGGACTATGAACCCCGCCACAGCCTTGCGCGTGCTTGGTCCCGAACCATGGAATGTTGCCTACGTAGAACCATCCATCCGCCCGGACGATGGCCGCTATGGCGAAAACCCCAACCGCATGCAGATGCATTATCAATTTCAGGTTATCCTGAAACCTGATCCGGGCAACCCTCAGGAGATTTATTTACAATCTCTGGAAGCATTGGGGATTGATACCCGTCGTCATGATATCCGATTCGTAGAGGACAACTGGGAATCACCCGCTTTGGGCGCTTGGGGTCTTGGTTGGGAGGTTTGGTTAGATGGACAAGAAATCACCCAGTTCACCTATTTCCAACAAGCGGGCGGGCAGGTCCTTGATCCCGTTTCGGTTGAAATAACCTACGGCCTGGAACGGATAGCCATTGCCTTGCAGCGTGTTGGCAGTTTTCGCGATATCCGCTGGAATCAAACTTACACGGATGGGGATGTCAACCTTCAGGCAGAGCAAGAACACAGCAAATATTATTTCGAAATCGCTGATGTCGACCGCTTGCGCCTTATGTATGATTTGTTTGAGGCGGAAGCGAATGTTTGTTTGGAACAAGGATTGGTGCTACCGGCACATGATTATGTGTTGAAATGCTCGCATACTTTTAATGTGCTTGATACCCGCGGCGCGATCGGGGTTACGGAGCGACAGGCATTCTTTGGGCGCATGCGGGATTTGAGCCGGCGGGTGGCAAATGCCTATATAGAGCACCGCCAGCAACTGGGCTTTCCTTGGCTCGGACGGCCTGGCTTAACAAACGCTAGCTTAAGGGAAATGCCCAGATTAGATAAGTCCGCCGCTTCATTGCCGCCTGGAAAATCTGCGCCATTTTTACTTGAAATCGGTACGGAGGAACTTCCCGTTGCAGATTTGGACTCAGTTTTAGAGCAATTAGAAACACGCCTTCCCGAATGGTTGCATCAATTACGGTTGTCGTTTGAGAAAATCCATGTATGGGGCACCCCACGCCGTTTGGTTGTATATGTAGAAAACCTTGCCGCTTATCAAACGGATAACGAGACGATTGTGAAAGGTCCCCCAGCCGCCAAGGCTTTTCTTCCAGATGGGACGCCAACACCAGCCGCCCAAGGTTTCGCACGCAGCAAGGGTCTAACGGTAAATGATTTGCAAATTCGAAATTTAGACGGCGGAGAATATGTGAGCGTTGTGATACGGGAGGAAGGGAAACCCGCCGCCCAAGTTCTGGCGGAGACCCTGCCGGATTTCATTGCGGCGCTGCGCTTTGAAAAAACCATGCGCTGGAATGCCAGCAATATTGCTTTCTCACGACCGATCCGTTGGCTGTTAGCTTTATACGGGGATGGACATATTCCTTTTCAATATGCTGGTATTTCATCCGGTTCGCTAACCAGAGGGTTGCGTTTCTTCCAGCCATTGGAATACCAAGTCCATTCGATTGAGGCGTATTTTGATTTTCTAAATCAGCAAGGCATCGTTTTAGATCCGCAGGAACGCAAAAAGATGATTTGGGAGCAAGTACTTCACCAGGCAGAATCGGTAAAAGGCGAGGTAATAAAGGATGATGCCCTTTTAGCCGAGGTGACGAACCTGGTAGAGGCGCCTACTGCTTTACTTGGTCGCTTTGATCCTTCGTTCTTGGAATTACCCCCTGAAGTATTGATCTCGGTGATGAAGAAACACCAGCGCTATTTTCCAGTTTATCAAAACGGGAATTTACAACCCTACTTCATTACCATTGCTAACAAACCGTTCCAGCAAGGGGGCAGCTGGGAAGGGTTGGAAACGATTGTAGATGGAAATGAACATGTGATCCGGGCTCGATTTGCGGACGCAACCTATTTTGTGCGTGAAGACCTCAAGCAAACCCTGGAAAGTTTTCTGCCGAAATTGAGCACCCTCACATTCCAGCAAAAATTAGGCTCTATGCTGGATAAGACACACCGCTTGGAAAAATTAATCGATTCCATTGGTACATGGTGTCAGTTAGATGAACATGAATTAACCATAGCGCGGCGGGCAGCTCATTTATGCAAGGCGGATTTGGCTACGAAGATGGTGGTTGAGATGACCTCCTTGCAGGGAATCATGGGCAAATATTATGCGTTATCCAGTGGGGAAGACCCGGCGGTGGCAGAAGCGATTATGGAGCATTATCTACCCCGTTTTGCGGGAGACTCCAGCCCGAAAACGCGAGCCGGATTGGCTGTGGGGATTGCTGACCGGCTGGATACCTTAGCGGGGTTATTTGCAGCAGGCCTTGCGCCGAGCGGGAATAAAGACCCCTTTGCACAACGCAGAGCCGGGCTTGGATTGGTGCAAAACTTGGTAAACTGGGATCTGGATTTTAACCTGCGGGAGGCGTTGAAAGTCGCTGCGCGCTTACTGCCAATCCCCGCCGAGGAAAATCAGCTCCTTGCCTGCCGTGATTTTATTATAGAACGGTTGCGAAATTGGCTGCAGGAGCGCGGCTACCGCTATGATGTGGTTGATGCGGTGCTGGCAGAACAAGGGGATAACCCGGCTGCGGCATATCGAGCGGTGCAACAATTGACGGAGTGGGTCAATCGACCAGATTGGCGTGATATTCTCCCCGCTTATGCTCGTTGTGTGCGCATCACCCGCGATCTCACAGAGGATTATCCGCTTGAGCCAGAATTGTTAGAACTGCCCGCAGAAAAAGCCCTCTACGATGCCCTTTGCCAGGCAGAAAGGAAACCGCGCAAAGCGGGTTCGGTAGAAGACTTTCTGAATGCCTTTTTACCGCTGATCCCGGTCATCAATCACTTTTTCGATGAAGTGTTGGTGATGGCAGAAGAGAGTCGGCAACGTCATAACCGTTTAGGTCTGTTGCAGCGTATTCGTTCTTTGGCGAATGGTGTGGCGGATCTATCGCGGTTAGAGGGATTCTAGGTATAATAAAACTATACTCGTGAGCATAAATGGGGATCGTTTAGCAGCAGAAAGCTCACACAAACCGAACTCGTAGTGGAGGAAGGGAGCTGGCGGCGTGTCCTCGATTGAAGAAGTCAAAGCCCGAATTGATATTGTCGACTTAATATCAGAGACGGTGCAATTACGCCGCACGGGCAAGAATTTTATTGGTTTCTGCCCATTTCATAGCAATACCCGCACTCCTTCCTTTGTGGTTTTTCCCGAAACGGGCACCTGGCGCTGTTTTGGACAGTGCAATGAAGGCGGGGATATTTTTAATTTTGTGATGAAAAAGGAGGGGGTGGATTTCACTCAGGCATTGCACATCTTAGCCGAGAAAGCCGGGGTGCAACTGAAGCCCCCAACCCCACAGGAAATCGAGCATAAAGAAGAGAACGAAGCACTTCATTCGTTATTAGAGGATGCCGTTACCTTTTATCGCCATCAGTTGTTGAATACCTCGGCGGGGAAAGCCGCATTGGATTATCTTCATCGACGAGGGATCACTGATGAAACCATCGAGGTATTTGGTTTGGGCTACGCACCAAAAAGTTGGGATGCGCTATGGAATTATTATAGAAATAAACAGGTGGGTGCCGAACCGCTCATCGCAGTCGGTTTGCTGATGGAGGGAGAAGGAGGGCAATTGCGCGATCGATTTCACCATCGCCTGATGATCCCGATTCGGGATGAGCAGGGGCGGATGGTTGGTTTTGGGGCGCGCATTCTTGATCCTAACGATGTCCCGAAATTTCTCAATTCACCGCAAACCCGGTTATTCGACAAAGGCAAGTTGCTTTATGGGTTAGATCGCGCTCGGCGTTCCATCCGTACATTAGACCAAGCGGTGATTGTAGAAGGTTATCTGGATGTGATCGTTTTGCATCAAGCCGGTTTCACCAATGTGATCTCTCCAATGGGCACTGCGCTCACCGAGCAGCAGTTATATCTGCTCAAGCGTTTTACGAAACGTTTGGTATTGGCATTGGACCCGGATACCGCTGGGGCACAGGCGACCTTACGCGGCTTAGAGTTAGCCCGTCAGGCGATGGACCACACCAACGAAATCGTTTTTGATTCCCATGGCTTATTAGGTATGGAAGCACGCTTGCAGGCAGACATCCGCGTAGCGAAGCTGCCGGAAGGTTTAGATCCGGATGAAATTGTCCTGCGGGATGCAAAGGAATGGCAGCAAATCATTCAATCTGCGCAACCCATTGTCGTGCATGTAATGGAAACATTGGCGGCAAATCAAGATCTCTCTGATCCAAAAGCAAAAGATGCGATCGCTCGTCAGGTTTTACCTTTGATTCGGGAAGTGCCTAACCCATTGGAGCGGGATGACTATATCCAGCGTTTAGCACGATTATTGAAGGTGGATGAGCGTACACTGATGTCTAGCTTGACTGCGCTCAGAGCAAAACCCAGCCGCCGCAGAACGCCAGCCACTAAAACCACGCCATCGAGTGAAGATACAAAAGTACGTGTATACAAGGGTACGAACCCCCTCGAACAATACATCTTAGGTGTCTTGTTAAGAGATCCCCATTTACTGTATCTCATTGATCGTCATTTATTGGAAAACCAGCTAAGTCGCTTATCTACCAATGATTTCCATTCGGCTGAGTATCAGGCACTTTTCCAGTTAATCCAGCAATCCATTGACCAGGATACCGATTATCCGCTTCATTATGTGATGGATAACCTGTCCTTGGAAATCATTGAGGCTGCTGATGAATTATTAGAGAAAACCCCGAAGGTCAATGCCAATCAGCAAAAATTATTAGAAGATGTGTTGCGTGCCATTGTCCAGCTGCGCCAGCAAACGCTTGTGCAAACCATCGAATACCAGCGTTTTCAAATGATGGATGCACAAAATCAAGAAGAGGTACAAGCATCCCAATATCAAAAAATTATGGTACAAATAACTCAAGAGCTTTTAAAATTAAACCTGGCACTAAAGAAATATACCAGCCATTAATTCTATTTGTATGTAAAAAATAAATTTATGTGGTAGAAGAAGACTAAAATTATGCCAAGCAAAGAAAAACACCAAAAAGATATCAGCCCCGCCGACGAGTTGGACGATGAGGAAGAAGAAGGAGAAATGGATGAGTTGGACGAAGAAGAAGGAGCGATGGGGGATGTCATTTACATTCCCGATAAAATAGATGATCTCCTCCTCGATTTGGAACCGACTGCTTTAGAGGAACCGGATCAAGATATCCTCGAACTGGAAGCAGAAGACCTGGAAAAAATAACCGCTGAAGAGCCGCTCGATCTGTTGCAAGATCCGGAATTGATCAAAGAACTGGGCGAGGATCCGGTTCGACTCTATTTGAAAGAAATCGGTGGGATCGATTTACTCGATGTCGATCATGAATTTTGGCTCGCCACGCGTTTGGATGTCCTCAGACATGTGAACTTACTGCTGAGCGATGGAAAACGAGCCGAAAAGAAGAATGCCCAAGCATTTTATCTCACCCTTTTCGATGAGTTGCGGACATCCTGGAAACGGGTGAAAGAAGATACCCATCGGCTTGGTTACGAGCGGCCTGAATTGATCAAGGTCTTAGACGAAGCACGCGCGCTTCGTCAGACCTGGAACATAACGACACCTTCTTATGTGCGGAGTTATTTAGATAATGGGCGCTGGGGCGTGGATAAACGCTGGGATGTGGTGGCGCGTAACCTCTTTGCAGTGTATGTGTATTTATATATTTTTCCTTCGCCTGCGGTGTCTAGCCTGCGTGATTATGTTTTGCGTAAGCAAGAAATTCCCACATTAGCGCGTTTGAAAAATTATATTCCCAGTGAAGAGGTTTTTATCCGCGAGCTAGAAGAGATCCGCCAGGCAGCGGCGGAAGCGCACCATGCGTTGATCCGTGCAAACTTGCGCCTGGTAGTGAGCGTTGCCAAACGGTATATCGGGCGGGGAAGCGCACTGCTCGATCTGATTCAAGAGGGGAATATTGGTCTTTTACGGGCGGTATCTAAATTTGATCCCGCGCGTGGCTATAAATTCAGCACCTATGCCACCTGGTGGATACGGCAATCGATTAGCCGTTCCATTGCAGATCAGGCGCGCACGATCCGTATCCCGGTTCACATCTTTGAATCGATCAACCGCTTATTGCGCATCCAGCGTAAACTCCTGCAGAGTTTAGGGCGTGAGCCCGGGCCTGAGGAAATGGCGCTGGAAGCCGGCTTTTTAGATGCGAAAGATGAGCAGATTATTCGGCGTTCGTTGGCAGAAGGGAAACCCATCCCTGACGATGTCCAACGCCGCTGGACGAGAGCTGCTGCAAAGGTAGACCGCATTATGCGTGCGGCGGAGGAACCAATGTCGTTAGAAAGTCCGGTGGGCAGCGAAGATAACAGCCAATTGGGTGATTTCATCGAAGATCAGGATGCTTTAGAACCGATGGATGCTGCAGCGCGTGAAATGTTGAGGGAATCGGTAAAGAATGCTTTGGCTGTATTATCGGATCGAGAACGGCAGGTATTGGAAATGCGGTTTGGTTTATTGGATGGACGCGATCACACTTTAGAGGAGGTAGGACAGTATTTTAATGTAACCCGTGAGCGCATCCGCCAGATCGAATCAAAGGCATTGCGGAAGCTTCGTCACCCCACCCGCAGCCGTCAATTGCGCGATTATTTAGCTTAAAAAATCCAAAAAGTTGTTTGTGAAATTTGACACCAAGCAAATATCGTGATACACTTACCAAACCAGTCAACAATTTACTTTTCAAGCCGAAGGAATAACACTGATGAGTGAATATCTCCCCATTGTAGTTTTGTTGATCTTGTCCGCCTTCGTTGCCGGCGCAGCTATTGCTTTAGGACATTTATTTGGTCCCCATCACCCAACCGAAAGAAAATCATTACCATACGAATCAGGTATGACCCCATTTGGGCCAGGCACCCGCCGGATGCCAGTGCGCTTTTACTTGATTGCGGTTTTGTTTATCCTCTTTGATATCGAGACGGTCTTTTTCCTGCCGTGGGCGGTTGTCTTCCGTAAATTGGGGCTATTTGGCTTGATTGAAATGTTGATCTTTGTGATTGTTTTAGTGGTAGGTTTCCTGTATGCCTGGGAGAAAGGAGCGTTAGAATGGGAATAGAAGAAAAACTGGGGGATATGGGAATATTAACCGTCAAACTTGAAGAGGCAGTGAACTGGGCTCGCACCAGGGCAATGTGGCCCTTATTGTTTGGATTAGCTTGTTGCGCTATCGAGATGATGTCAGCCCAAGCTTCGAATTATGATCTCAGCCGTTTTGGGATGGAATTAAACCGTGCTAGTCCACGTCAATCTGACTTAATGATTGTAGCTGGAAGGGTGAGCCGGAAAATGGCGCCGGTAGTGCGCCGTTTGTATGACCAAATGCCAGATCCGAAATGGGTCATCTCAATGGGGGATTGTGCTTCTTGTGGGGGTGTGTTCAATAATTATGCCATTGTGCCGGGGGTAGATGAGGTGATTCCGGTGGATGTGTATGTGGCCGGCTGTCCGCCGCGCCCGGAAGGCTTAATTCACGCCATTGTAACCCTGCACGAAAAAGTGCGCCATGAAAAAATCCGCGATTGGGCTTAAGCCTGAAAGGGATGAGGATGATGAGCGAACTAGTGGATAAAGTAGTCGAGGCGCTGCGTTCTCGCTTTCAAGCGGAGGTTAGCACGTTTCGAGATGAAACGACTCTTTGGTTGAAAGCACAACAAATTGTGGATGCCTGCCAATTTCTTCGCGATGACTTTCAATTCGATATGCTGGAAGACGAAACTGCGGTTGATTACTGGCCCCAGGAAACACCCCGATTCCATGTGGTCTACCAGTTATATTCCTACCCGCATAATGAACGCATTTCTCTGCGCGTTCCATTAGATGGAAATGCCCCTTCCATCCCTTCAATCGTCTCGATATTTCCGAATGCAAACTGGCACGAGCGTGAAATTTGGGATCTTTTTGGCATTCGATTTGAAAATCATCCAGACCTACGGCGGATTTTAATGCCGCATGATTGGGAAGGACATCCTCTCCGCAAAGATTATCCGCTTGGATACGAAGAGGTTATGTTCACTTTTAATTTTGATGAGATTGATGGACGTAAACCTTACGCAAAGCGCTATCCTGAAGGATAGGCTGTGCGCTGCGAGAGGTTATAACAGGTAAAGATGATGACCGAAAAATACGAACACATAGATGAAAGCACGCTCGATGGGATGCGCACCCTGGTAACCGAGGAGGCGGTTGAAGGTAAGACAGTTCTTTTGAACATGGGACCGCAGCACCCTTCGACGCATGGCGTATTACGTTTGTTGCTGGAATTGGATGGTGAGTTTGTCGTTAACTGTATTCCCGACATTGGCTTCCTGCACACGGGGGTTGAGAAGAACATGGAAGCCAAAACCTATACCAAAGCCGAGGTAATGACCGACCGTTTGGATTACCTTAATACCGTTGGGAATAATTTAGTTTATTGTTTAGCAGTTGAAAAGCTCGTTGATTTGGATGTACCGCCGCGGGCGCAAGCAATCCGGGTGATTTTGACTGAGCTACAGCGAATTGCTTCACATTTAGTTTGGCTAGGCACCCATGCCTTAGACCTGGCGGCGATGTCTGTCTTCCTATATTGCTTTCGCGAACGTGAAATGATCCTGGATATCCTCGAGATGTGCGGTGGGCAGCGGATGATGACAACTTACTTCCGACCAGGTGGGCTATGGCGGGATGTGCCTGTCGAATTTGAGGATGCGGTGCGCCATTTCATCAAGATTTTCCCTGCCCGAATCAAAGAATATGAAGACTTACTGACCAATAATCCCCTCTTTATCGAGCGCACCAAACACATCGGTGTGCTTAAACCAGAAGATGCGATTCGCTGGGGGGTGACAGGTCCACCATTGCGTGCAAGCGGGGTAAAGCATGATTTGCGCAAAGTTCGTCCATACTCGGGGTATGAACAATATGATTTTGAGGTTGCTACACATACGGATGGCGATACCTATGCTCGCTATCTGGTACGGATCGAAGAAATGCGCCAGTCTCTAAGGATTGTGGAGCAAGCGCTCAACAAATTACCGTACGGTCCGGTGAGAAGTAACAATCGTAAATTCGTTCCGCCACCCCGTTCGGAAATCGGCACCAGCATGGAGGCATTAATCCATCACTTTAAGCTTTGGACAGAGGGCTTTCCGGCGCCGAAAGGTTCAGTTTACGTGGCAGTTGAATCTCCGCGGGGAGAACTAGGCGTTTACTTAGAGGGCGATGGTGGTCCAAAACCATATCGAGTTCATTGGCGAACCCCTTCGTTTGTGAATTTGCAAGTGTTGCCCTTGCTAGCGAAGGGCCATCTGGTAGCTGATCTAATTGCGCTAATTGGCACTATAGATATCGTTTTGGGAGATGTAGACCGGTGAACAATTTGCTCGAGAAACACAGTGATGAGGTAGAGACGATTTTAGCGAAATATCCCACTGACCAGAAACGATCTGCGGTTATGCCTTTGTTGTACCTGGCACAGCGGGAATATGGATTTGTCTCCAAGCAGGCGATGGACGAGATCGGGGAAATCCTGGATATTTCTGCGACCGAGGTAGCGTCCATCGTTGGGTTTTATACCCTTTACCATGATCGACCGGAGGGCAAATATCGCATTCAAGTTTGCACCGATCTACCGTGCGCATTGCGCGGGGCGGAGGATTTTCTCAATCAATTATGCGAAACCTTAGGCATTCAACCCGGTGAAACCACAGCCGATGGCCTGGTCACTGTTGAGAAAGTAACCTGTCTGGCAGCCTGTGATCGAGCTCCGGTGTTTCAAGTGCAAACCCCGGATGGGCTTGTGTATCATGAAAATCAAACCGTTGAAAACGCGCTGAAACTGATCCGCACCTGGCAAAGCAAATTATGAAGAACGAATACGTCCTACTCCGACATCGGGACTATCCCGAATTGAATGAATTAGAAAATTACCGCAAAATTGGCGGCTTCGAAGCTTTCCGAAAAGCGGTTACGACAATGCAGCCGAATGAAGTTATTGAGGTGGTGAAAGCTTCGGGCTTGCGTGGAAGAGGCGGTGCTGGTTTCCCAACCGGGATGAAATGGGCATTTGTAGATCAGAAAAACTGGCCTCACTATGTGGTTGCGAATGCCGATGAGTCAGAACCTGGCACCTTTAAAGATCGTGAAATATTAGAGAACAATCCGTTTCAGTTTTTAGAAGGTGTTGCCATTGCTGCATACGCAGTAGGTGCTCATGCTGCTTATGTCTATTTACGAGGTGAGTTTTGGCAGATCGCACACCAGCTCGACCGACGCATCCAGCAGCTGATCAACGCTGGTTTATTAGGGGAACGTTTGTTCGGCACGGATTATTCGTTGCGTATTTTTACCCATCTCGGCGCAGGGGCGTATATCTGCGGTGAAGAAACGGCTATGCTGGAATCGATCGAAGGGAAATTAGGTCAACCGCGTTTGCGCCCGCCGTTTCCCCCATCCTATGGTTTATTTGGAAAACCAACCGTGGTTAATAATGTCGAGACATTAACCAATGTCCCCTTGATTATCGAACGCGGCGCTGAATGGTACCGCACTTTTGGAACGGAGAAGAGCCCGGGCGTGAAAATATTCAGCCTCTCCGGGCGCGTAAAAAAACCGGGTAATTACGAATTACCCTTAGGTACCCCTTTTCGCAAGCTGATATATGAATATGGTGGGGGAATTTTAGAAGATCGTCCGATTAAAGCGATTATGGCGGCGGGTGCTTCCTCTTCTCTCATTGTCGCTAACGAAACCGCTTTGGATACCCCAATGGACTATGAAAGTGTACCCAGCCTGGGGGCACAGCTTGGCTCTGCATCCGTTATTGTTATCGATGACACGGTTGGCATTGATTGGTTGATCAATAAAACGGTGCACTTTTTCCGCCATGAATCATGCGGAAAGTGTACCCCATGTCGCGAAGGAACATTTTGGATGATGCATCTGACAGACCGCATTACCGCTGGTCAAGCTACCTGGCAGGATGTTGAATTATTGAAGGATGTTGCCAGTCAAATGCGCGGGAAATGTTTTTGTGCCTTAGGTGAATTTTCGATTGAAGCGGTGCTTTCTGGCTTGGAGCGTTTTCGGGGTGACTTCGAGGCACGGGTGAAGGGCTAGAGAAATTGGAGTAATGGTATGACGAAGCTGGTGACACTGACAATTGATGGAATTACCGTACAAGTACCATCTGGTACCAATGTGGTTGATGCAGCCAAGCAGGCCGGCATTGATATCCCTGTATTTTGCTATCATCCCAAGATGGAACCGGTGGGAATGTGCCGCATGTGCTTGGTGGAAATTGGGAGACCTGTCGTGGATCGGGCGACTGGTGAATGGGTGCGTGAAGAGGATGGCTCTATTAAAATCCAATTTAGCCCAAAACTCGAGACAGCTTGTACCACCCCAGTCTCAGAAGGAATGGTGGTAATCAATACTTCCCAAAAAGTGAAAGATGGACGGGAAGATATTTTGGAATTCTTATTGACTTCGCATCCTTTAGATTGTCCGATTTGTGACAAGGGCGGAGAATGCCCATTGCAAAATCTCACCATGGGCTTTGGGCCGGGTCAATCGCGCTATCTATATGATGAGAAAATGCATTTAGCCAAGCATGTCCCGCTTGGTGATCTGATTTACCTTGATCGGGAACGCTGTATTCAATGTGCCCGCTGTGTTCGTTTCCAGGAGCAAATTGTAGATGATCCTGTTATTGGATTTTACAATCGCGGGCGCGCTTTAGAGATTGTAACGTATTCTGAGCCTGGTTTTGATTCTATTTTTTCTGGCAACACCACCGATATTTGCCCGGTGGGTGCATTAACAACCGCTGATTTTCGCTTTGGGGCACGCCCTTGGGAGCTCAATTCGGCGGCGAGTATTTGCAATCAATGCCCGGTTGGCTGTAATTTGACCATTAACGTTCGCCGCGAAGCAGTCTCAAAGGGACGGGTGGCAATCAAGCGCATCATGCCGCGCCAAAATGAATGGGTAAATGAAATCTGGATTTGCGATAAAGGACGTTTTGGTTACCATTATGTCGAATCGGAAGAACGGCTCACGCAACCATTGATAAGAAAAGATGGCAAACTGACCCCAGTGAATTGGGACGAAGCGATAAGTCTCGTGGCATCCCGCTTTAAACAAGCTGGAGACAAATTGCTCACTTTGGCAAGCGGTCGCCTTTCTAATGAGGATTTATTTAACCTGCGGAAATTAACCCATTCCTTACAAGGGAAGACAGCGCTCTATACCAATATGGGTGGTGGCGAATTCGTCGCCCAAGTGGGGATGTCGCAAGGCAGTAATCTGGCTGACTTAGGACAAGGCGATGTGATTGTGGTGGTTGCTACAGATTTGCACCAAGAAGCCCCCTTGTGGTGGCTGCGGGTTAAACAAGCGACCGAGCGAGGCGCTCAACTCATTGTCGCCAATGCCCGCCCTACCCGCCTAGAACGCTACGCGAGGATACCACTACGCTACAACTATGGGGAGACTAATGCGCTCATGACTGCACTAGCTTCACCACAACACGCTCCATCAAAGAGGGTAGAAGGCTATGCAACGCAACCTTCAGTACAAGCTGCTGCAAAAGCGATTGAGGAAGCCGCGAATTTGGTGATCTTTTACGGTAATGAAGGAGTAGGGCTGGAAGAATCAGAGGCATTAGCTCAAATTTGTGCTCATTTTTTAACCCGCAGTGGCAAGGCAGGAAAACCAAACAATGGATTAATTCCAGTATGGCAACGCCCTAATGATCAAGGTGCGTGGGATATAGGATGGCGTCCTTTACCCGACTTAACCAACGGCTTAAAAGAAGCTGAGGCTATTTATATTATCGGTTGTGATCCGGCGGGGGATGATCCTAGCTTTTCTTTGACTCCGGATTTTTTGGTCGTCCAAGATTTGTTCCTCACTCCAACAGCGAAATTAGCCGATGTGGTGTTGCCGGCGCTACCTTTCACAGAGCGTGAAGGAACCCTTACTTCGGGAGAACGGCGGGTACAGCGCTATTATCCAGCAATTCCAGCCCGCCATGGCGCGTTAGCTGATTTCGCCATTGCTGCTCGAGTTGGCAATGCATTAGGGGTATCTCTGAATGGGATGAGTGCTGCGGCTGTGATGACGGAGTTGTCCAAAGAAATCGCTGACTATGTATCTGTTTCTTATACTGCATTAGCGAAGGTTGAGCAGCAATTTCCTATTATCGGACGAGCGGATTTGTACTACGGCGGCACCTCTTATGAGAATAAACAGGGATTAGGCGTTCAGCTCCAGAATGCTGTTCAGAGAGGAGAAAAGGTTTCCATTTCCCTACCCGAGCTGAAGGAACAACCAATAGAGGGTTTGCTGGCTGTGCCGATTTCCCGCCTATATGACCGCGGAAATACGCTGCTTCCGTCTGAATTATTACATCCTCGTTTGGCTGGTACGGTCATGTGGCTCAATGCACAAGAAGCCAAACGACAAGGTATTGAAAAGGGTGAACTCGTGCAAATGGAATGCGGAAAAGCATCGGCAATGGTTACAGTCGAGATAGACGAATCCGTTCCGGATGGAGTGGTTTTGCTACCACGCAGTGTAGGGATACCGATTAATGAGCCATGCCAGGTGCGTTTGAACCTGACTGAGCGGGTACAACCGGGCTAAATGAGGTGATTATGGATTGGGCATTACTAGCAGAATGGATAATTAAATCCCTGGTTTTGATTTTTGGGTTGATCGGTGGGTTCGCCTATTTAACCTTGTTTGAGCGAAAAGTGCTGGCACGTTTTCAGGTGCGAATCGGCCCGAATCGGGCAGGCCCCTATGGCGTTTTGCAACCCATTGCCGATGCCGTTAAACTCATTTTCAAAGAAGAATTAATCCCATCGAAAGCGGATAAATTAACCTTCATCGCCGCTCCGATTATTACGGTGATCCCGGCGTTAATCATTCTCGCAGTGGTTCCCTTTGGTCCAGATATCCGATTATTCGGGCGCACGATCACTTTATACATCTCCGATCTCAATGTCGCTATCCTCTATATCATGTCCGTCACTTCGATTTCGGTATATGGAATAGTCTTGGCAGGGTGGTCTTCCAATAATAAATATGCCACGCTGGGCGGCATTCGTTCCACTGCTCAAATGATCAGTTACGAGTTAGCGCTTGGCTTAGGATTTGTTGGCCCAATTTTACTGAGTGGCTCGTTGAGCATGGTGGATATTGTAGAAGCGCAGAGGAAAACCTGGTTCTTTCTATATCAACCGGTTGGGGCGTTTATTTTTTGGATTGCAACCCTTGCAGAAGTAAACCGGGCACCGTTCGATATGCCCGAGGCAGAACAAGAACTGACCGCCGGTTATCATACCGAATATTCTGGGATGAAATTTGCTTTGTTCTTTATGGCAGAGTACATCAAGATGATTGCGGTTTCCGCGATTGCAGTAACATTGTTCTTTGGTGGGTATCGTGGACCGTTCGTTGATCAGCTTCCGCTTTTAGGCCCCATTTATTTCTTGATCAAAGTTGCGGTGTTCTTGTATTTTATGGTTTGGGTGCGCGCCACGCTCCCCCGCATCCGCTACGACCGCTTGATGGCGTTTGGTTGGAAATTGCTTTTTCCGATTTCTTTGGGTAATGTTTTATTAACTGCGGTTGGTATTGGATTGGTTGAGCTCACCGGGAAAAATTTATGGATGTGGTTTATCCCGGTTTCAACGATCCTGTTTTTCTTATTGGTATCGCAATTTGCACAAGGTGCAGTTGCAGGAGGTAACAAATGATGCTCAATGATTTAGCGCGTGGCTTAGCCACGACTTTAAAAATGATGTTTGAAAAGCCGGTTACGATTCAGTACCCGGAAGAGAAACGTCCGGTGCGCCCTCGTTTTAAAGGGCGTCATCATTTACAACGTTATGATAACGGCTTAGAAAAATGTATCGGCTGCTCTTTGTGTGCGGCTGCTTGCCCGGCTGATGCGATTTTTGTTGAGTCAGCGGAAAATACCGACGAGGAACGGTATTCTCCGGGCGAACGTTATGCGCGGGTTTATGAAATCAATATGCTGCGTTGTATCTTTTGTGGTTTTTGCGAGGATGCTTGTCCAACCGAGGCGATTGTTTTAGGTGATAATTATGAATTGTCGTTCACTGATCGTCGTCAAGCAATATACACAAAAGAAATGTTGCTCGATCCGGTGCCAGAGGGAGGTCAACCCACTCCGCAGCGTACCCCGCCCGGCGTTTTTACTCGTTCCGTGCCGCAGATGAAAGATCCGGCTGATTAATCCAGACCACCAGATGAGGGTGTAGATGAGTATTAATCTTCTTCTTTTCTTTGGGCTAGCTATCGTGGCAATCCTTTCTGCTGCGGGGATGCTGTTTAGTCGAAATGCGATTTATTCAGCGTTGTTCCTGATCATTAACTTTTCCACCATTGCAGTTTATTATTTAATCCTTGGCGCACCGTTTATTGCCCTGACGCAAATCACGGTTTATGCTGGCGCTATCATGGTGCTCTTCCTTTTTGTAATCATGCTGTTAGGTGCAGAGCAAACTGGGCGCACTCCAGCGAGCTGGTGGATGCAACCTTTAGCATTAGGACTCGGTGCTTTGCTGATCTTGGAAGCGCTTTATTTGATCTTCACTCATTTACACACCTTTCCACAACCCAGTGAAATTAGCAGCACCTTTGGTAATCCAGTCCAGGTAGGCGAAATCCTGTTCGATAAATACATTTTACCCTTTGAGGTCATCTCGCTGCTTTTGTTGGCGGCAATGATCGGGGCAATTGTTCTTACTAAAAAGAAAATGAAACGCTAAGGCATGGAAGGAGGGGCTTTGTGATACCCGCATATTATTATTTAGCATTATCGGCAATTTTATTTTCGATGGGTGCGTTGGGTGTGTTAATCCGCCGTAATGCCATCATTATCTTTATGTCAGTCGAGTTGATGTTGAATGCCGCGAATTTAGCATTTGTTGCCTTTGCGCGCATGCATGGCACGATGAGCGGTCAAATCTTTGTCTTCTTCGTGATGGCGGTGGCAGCGGCAGAAGTGGCGGTGGGGCTGGCTTTAATTGTGGCTATTTTTGAGGCGAAACAAAGCATTGACATCGATCAAATGAATTCGATGAAAGGCTAAAGGCAGAGACTCTTATGTTATTCAGTGAAGTTGGAGCAAATGGGATGCAATTTTTTGCACTAGTACCGTTGATCTTGGTTTTTCCTTTGCTGGGTTTATTGTTCAATCTGGCTTTCGGTGGACGCCTGCAGGAAAAACAAATCGGATGGGTGGCGAGTGGCGCAGTGGGTTTGACATTGCTCATTGCTCTGTTGCAACTTGTTTCGCTCATCTACCATCCAGAAGGGGCAGTTATCCGTCTGGCGGATTGGATCACTATCGCTGACCTCAATTTACATTGGGGATTAAAGGTGGATACTTTATCGGTAACGATGATGCTGGTGGTTTCAGGTGTGGGTTTCCTGATCCACGTTTACGCCATTGCATATATGCATGATGATGTGCGCATCAATGGAGATCCAACTCGTTATCAACGGTTCTTTGTCTTTTTCAATTTGTTTATCCTGGCCATGATGATTTTAGTCAGCGCGGATAATTATCTGATGCTCTTCGTTGGCTGGGAGGGAGTGGGCTTGTGTTCCTACCTGTTGATTGGGTTTTGGTACGATAAAGGGAAGGATGGGATTGGCAACGCGCTCGCTGGAAAAAAAGCCTTTATTACCAACCGCATTGGCGATTTTGGTTTTCTATTGGCAGCGTTCACGATATTCGGGCTATTTCATAGTTTTGAGTTTGACGTCATTTTCCCACAGGTAAAACAAGTTGCGTCCGTGTTACCCTATGGCATCATGTTCATCACTGTATTTATGTTACTGGGGGTAACCGGAAAATCCGCTCAATTGCCATTATACGTATGGTTGCCCGATGCGATGGCTGGTCCGACGCCGGTATCGGCATTAATCCATGCCGCCACTATGGTGACTGCAGGCGTTTACTTGATCGCGCGCTCTCATCCGTTTTATGCTGTCATGCCGGAAGCACGTTCACTGGTGAGCTGGGTTGGTGCTTTAACGGCCCTTTTTGCGGCAACAATCGCCGTAGGACAATTCGATATCAAGAAAGTGTTAGCTTACTCCACGATCAGCCAGCTGGGCTTTATGGTCACTGCGGTGGGGATGGGCGCTTTTACTGCAGGAATGTTCCATTTGGTTACTCATGCATTTTTTAAAGCCTTATTGTTCCTTTCATCCGGGTCAGTTATTCAGGGAGTGGAACGCGGGCTGCATGCACAGGCGCATCATAAAGGACCCTCGAAAGGGGCTCATCATCTCGATCCGCAAGATATGCGCAACATGGGTGGATTGAGAACGCGTATGCCCACCACCTTTTGGGTATATCTGGTCGGCGCTCTGGCTCTGGCAGGGATTGTACCTTTGGCTGGATTTTGGTCGAAAGATGAGATATTGCTCAATGCCAGCAATATTGATCGGCGGATTTATTGGATACTGGCTATTGCGGCATTCTTTACCGCTTTTTATATGGCCCGGCAGATTTTTATGGTGTTCTTTGGTAAACCACGCACAGAAGCTGCTGCTCAGGCAAGTGAAAGCCCGCAATTGATGACCATTCCATTAATCGCGCTGGCAGTGTTATCCGTACTCGGTGGCTTTTTGAACCTTCCCCACCTGGAAACCTTTGGGCATTGGCTCGAACACACCATCGAATACAAACCATTAACGGCGCTTGGAGAAGAAATGCCGGCATTTTCTTTGCAAGTGGCTGCGATCTCTACCGTACTGGCACTGCTCGGGATCGCAATTGGGTATTGGATCTATTATCGTATCCAACAACCTGTTTCCCAAGACAAAACGGTTGAATACAAAGATCCACTCGAAAATGCACTTGGCCCGATTTTCTCTCTGCTTAACCATAAATATTATGTGGATGAGTTGTATGGATTGCTGGTGATTCGCCCGTATCAGGCCCTTTCCCACTGGTTAGCGGAAGTGGTGGATTGGCGTTTTTGGCATGATTGGTTCCATGATACCGTCATCGCAGGTACTTTCAAAGCCGTAACGAAGTTGCTGGCAGTTCAAATTGACCTGGGCATCATCGATGCAACTGCCAATGGACTGGCGCGCTTGACCAAATGGAGTTCGGCGCAGTTGCGACGGTTGCAAACGGGCTATGTACGCAATTACGCTCTGGCAGTATTTGTTGGCGTAGTATTTATCTTAGGCTATTTGATTGTAGTTTTGAAATAAGTAATCTTTAACGAACCGAGGATAGACCATGGATTTGATTTTTCATCCCCTAACACTGGTCACATTTTTCCCCTTGTTGGGAGTCTTAATTTTGCTTTTCGTGAACGGAGAGCAGAAGAATCTGGTGCGCTGGATTGCGCTGGTTACATCGTTGGTAACCTTCCTTATCTCGCTCTTTGTGTTGGCTCAATTTCATGCAGCCAATCCAGAGATACAGTTAGAGATAAAACGCTCCTGGATTCAGGTAGCTGGATGGGATATCTCTTATCATTTAGGGGTAGATGGTTTGAGCATTTTATTGCTTTTGCTCACCACTTTCCTCACCCCTATATCGATATTAAGCACCTGGACGGCAATCGAAGAGCGCGTAAAGGAATTTATGATTTTCTTCCTGCTATTGGAAGTAGGAATGGTGGGAGTATTCCTTGCCCTAGATTTGTTCCTCTTCTATATCTTTTGGGAATTTACCCTGGTGCCCATGTATTTCTTGATTGGCATCTGGGGTGGTCCGCGGCGGATGTATGCGGCGATTAAATTCTTCCTCTATACAATGGCCGGTTCGATTTTAATGCTGCTTGCCATTTTATGGCTTGGCATCCGGGCGGGCACTTTCTCATTGCCCGAATTGATTGCGATGGGGAATATCCCAGCTAATCTCCAAACCTGGCTGTTTTTGGCATTTGCTGCCGCTTTTGCTATCAAAGTCCCTATGTGGCCGCTCCATTCCTGGTTGCCCGATGCCCATGTGGAAGCCCCTACTGCTGGCTCGGTCATCTTGGCTGGTGTTTTACTGAAGATGGGTACCTATGGATTTTTACGCTTCAACCTTTCCTTGTTCCCGGCTGCAGCAGTGAAATTGGCACCTTGGATGGCATTGCTAGCTGTAATCGGCATCATCTATGGTGCAGCGGTTTCGTATGCACAGAAAGATGTTAAAAAGCTGGTTGCCTATTCTTCTGTCAGCCACTTAGGCTTTGTGATGCTGGGATTATTTGCCCTCAATCCGCAAGGGATTCAGGGCGGCATATTACAAATGATCAACCATGGTTTATCCACCGGCGCCTTGTTCTTAATTGTGGGGATGATTTATGAGCGGCGGCATACCCGCGATATGGATGCATTTGGCGGTTTATGGAAGGTTATGCCCATCTATGGCGCTTTGACCTTAATCGTGACCCTGTCTTCCATGGGTTTACCGGGCTTGAACGGATTTGTGGGCGAGTTCACGATTTTACTGGGCGCCTGGCAGGCCGGCCAAGCAGGTGGGCCTTTGGGATCCTATCTCTATGCTGCGTTTGCTGCAAGCGGTGTGATCCTCGCTGCTATTTATATGTTATTCATGTTCCAGAAATTGTTCCTTGGACCTGTAGATAAAGAGGAGAATAAGAAGCTCCGAGATTTAAACTGGCGCGAAATCATTACTTTAATACCGCTAATCATCATGATCTTTTGGATTGGTTTGTATCCAAAACCGTTTTTCAATTTGATGGCTCCGGCAGTGATGAAATTGTTATCCGGTCTAGGAAGCACCGTGGCGGGCTTGCCTTAATGTGAGATTGGAAGTTGAGCATGAATTTAATCTATAGAAATTGCATCGGTGATCGAGGAATGTTATGAAATGGGATGATTTATTTGCCATTCTCCCCCTAGTGGTGATTTCAGCTTGGTCCGTTGTTCTCGTGTTGGTGGACATTGTGATCCCGCGTGACCGAAAGGGGATCACCGCTGCATTGGCGGCATTAGGGTTGATTATCGCTTTATATTTTACTTTACCGCAGTTTAATCGCCATCTGGTTGCCTTCAATGGCATGGTGATTGTCGATGGGTTTGGAGCTTTCCTGAATACGCTTTTCCTCGTTAGTGGTTTGTTAGGGATTGCCCTCGCTTATGGATATCTGAAACGAAACAAAATCGATCGCAGTGAATACTATACATTAATGCTGTTTTCGATTAGTGGCATGATGTTGATGGGGATTGCAGCAGACCTGATTGTGGTATTTTTAGCATTGGAATTATTGTCTATTCCTTTGTATGTTTTAGCAGGGTTTGCTCGTCCGCGTTTAGATTCCGAAGAAGCAGCATTGAAATATTTCATCTTAGGGGCATTCTCTGGCGGATTTGTGGTGTATGGCGTAGCTCTGGTGTTTGGCGCTACGGGCAGCACAGCAATTGTCGAGATTATCCAAGCCGTATTGGCTGGGAAAGCAGCAATGGTACTCCTGACTGTTGGCGCAGCACTAATCTTAGTGGGCTTTGGGTTTAAAGTTGCAGCGGTGCCGTTTCATATGTGGACACCTGATGTATATCAGGGTTCCCCTTCACCGGTGACTTCCTTCATGGCGGTTGGCGCAAAGGCAGCTGGCTTTGCTGCGTTGTTGCGCATTTTCATGCTTGCGTTTCCTTATCTTTCCACCACGCTGGTACCCATTTTGTGGCTCATTTCAGCTTTGACAATGATTTTGGGGAATATTGTTGCCATCGCTCAAAACAATATCAAGCGTATGTTAGCCTATTCGAGCATCGCTCACGCCGGTTATATTTTGATGGCAGTGGTGACCTTTGGAAAAAATGGCGCCTCAGCAGATGCGGTTTCGGGCG
>DAOTVW010000063.1:0-2728 GCA_034436035.1 Anaerolineales bacterium | reverse complement strand
TATTTTTATAAATCGCTGGTCATAATAAACAACGGGCGCAGCTCAAAACTCTCATATTGTGGGCGGAGTCGTTCTTTATTGTAAAACTTTTCCACATCCACCACTTTCTTCGTGCTGGTGATGACTTCGATAGGCACATTGTCATAGCGTCCATTCTTTAATACAACCAGACGACCATGTATGCGGCGCAGGATTAAATCCAAAGCCAAGTTTCCATAGGCCATCGGGACAATTGAATCGATGGCGTCAGGATCACCGCCACGCACAAAATAGCCCAATCTTTGGTTAATCACGTTGATGGGTTTACCATTGTTATATTTCGGAGAGAGCTCCTTCAGCCGGTTGGACACCAAGTCACCAATGCCGCCGAGTTTGGCATGTCCAAATGGATCGCGTGTCATATCTTCAAATACCATCTCGCCCCCCTCGAACATCGCGCCTTCGGAGACCAGTACCACTGAATATCGGCTTGGGTTTTGCGCACGGTCATAGGTCAGGAGCTCGGTGAGCCTTTCGATATCGAACTTATATTCGGGGATTACGCAGCGATTGGCAGCACCTGCCATTGTCGGTAACATGGCGGTAAATCCGGCATAACGCCCAAAGACTTCTAAGACCAAAAAACGTTCGTGGGATCCAGCAACGGTGCGTAAATTATTGGCTAACTGGATCGTGCGGGTGACGCAAGTACTGAATCCAATACAATAGTCCGTGCCAGGAACATCATTGTCCATCGTTTTCGGGATTGCTACTACCTTGACGCCTTCCTGATATAAACGGACTGCATAACTCAATGTGTCGTCCCCGCCGATTGGGATAAGGTAATCAATATTGAGGTATTCGAGGTTCTTTAACACCTCTTTCGTCAAATCATTGAATTCATCGTTGTACTCATCCTTTAGATGGTCGGGCACATTGGCTTTAGCGACCTTGGCTGGGTTGGTGCGGGAAGAGTGCAAGAAGGTTCCGCCGGTTCTGCCGGCGCGATTGACGATATCTTCATCGAGCTCCATGCAACAATCGTTATTGTCACATCCTTTCTCCCGCTTCATCTCGACTAATCCTGCCCAGCCGCGCCGGATGCCAATAACCTTGTATCCCTCGCGCAGGGCACGAATGGTGACAGCCCGGATAGCCGGGTTCAATCCAGGGACATCACCGCCACCGGTAAGGATACCGATGACTCCTTTTGTTTGCGAATGCACTGACATAATCTTCCTCCTGAAAATAAAATTGCTCCATAAAAATGAGTGCAAAGGAAAAAATTCTAAATGTTTATTCTAACACAAATGACAAATATCACTTGACGGTCGCAGCTCCTTTTGATATATTAGTCGAAAATTGAATAAGCCAGATGCAGGTGCACCAATGCCCGGATGCATGGTGCAGAATGGGGAAAGCCGGTGACCCAAAAGAGGGAAGTCCGGCGCTGTCCCGCAGCGGTAGCGCAAGTTATTGCGAAGCCCGAATGCCCGCCTGTATCTTGCTCGTCAACTTCCTCGCGGCAAGGGAGGCCGGGCATTCTGTGTAGTTTCAGACACAGAAACCAACGAATAAGCCTCCCGCCCATCCAAGGGCGGGAATTTTATTCCAAAGACGGCCAGCAAAACCGCTGATCGTCTTTTCTTTTCTTCTCCTTTGCGCGGTGGACAAGAGACAAAAGCCAAGCCTGCCTATGCAGGAAAAAATATCCATTCATTTCAAGAAAGGAGCCTCTTATGTTCAATCGTTCTCTTCCACCTCGCCAGCAGCGTTCCAAATTTATCCTGCTCTGGTTTGTCATTTTATTGGTCAGCTCGTTGATCGGGCTGCCTTTGCCCACCCGAGCGGCGCCAGCAAGTCCGAATCAAGCTTTTCTGGCTGTTCAATTCAATCCGCATGATCGCCTGGTGCGATCGATAAGTTTTTCGGGTTCGATCACTGGTTTGGATGCTCTTTTACAAAGCGGGTTAAAGGTTGAAACAAAGGATTATAGTTGGGGGAAAGCAGTCTGCAGTATCGAAGGGGTAGGTTGTCCGGCTACGGATTGTTTTTGTGGTGGTAGTTCATATTGGAATTATGAATATTGGGATGGCAGTCAGTGGAAGCACCATCCTTCCGGTGCAAGCGATTATACCGTTCAAAACGGTGATGTCGAGGGCTGGCGCTGGGAGGATGGGACACGCACACCAATTTTACCTTGGCCGCAGTTGGATTCGGCGCGCAAAGCGCTCGATTGGCTGCGCAGCCAGCAGAATTCCGATGGCGGGTTTGGCAGCGCGGGCAGTTCGGTCGAAGCAGCATTGGCTATCGGATCAAACCATGAAGCAGCAAAAGATTGGAGAATAGCAAGTGATGCAAACACATTAGCAGATTATTTAACTACACAGTCAGAAAGTTATTCAAGACTAAGTGCTGCTTCAGCGGGTAAATTGTCAGTTGCTATGGTTAAATCGGGTATGAGGTATCCTGACAATGCCAAAAAGCCAAATGCTTATTATGATAATGCAAATGGTCAATTTGGAGATGGTAGTGCTCTTAATCAATCTTGGGCATTATTAGGAACATTAGCACTAGAAGAAACAGTCCCTGATGATGCAATCAGTTATTTGAAATCAATTGTTAAAAATAATGAAGGATGGGGATGGTCACTAGATAGGGGTGTGGATACCAATACAACAGCATTAGCGCTTCAATCGTTATTAGCCAATCATGAAATGTCATGCCAGCCTTTAATCCGTTCTGTACT
>DAOTVW010000062.1:0-3667 GCA_034436035.1 Anaerolineales bacterium | reverse complement strand
CCGGGGAAGGCCTGGCAGACCGAACAACCCCTGTGGCAAACCGATTTGACTAACGCGGATGAATTCATCCGTGCAGAGCATGCGCGTGAATTGGGCATACAAACCGCGTTAGCGTTCCCGGTTTTTGCTGAAAATGAATTGCTGGCCGTGTTTGGTTTTTTTGCTATGGAGCTTCTCGACGAAGATAAACAGAAAATACAATTAATTCATGGTGCTTTAAATCAACTGAGCGGATTTTTCCTGCGAAAAAAAGCCGAAGAGCAGATTCGTCAGCAGTACGAGGTTTTAAATACCCTTTACCTTAGCGCTCAACAAATGAGTGAAACCCTCAATCCCAAGGAGGTTGCCTATTGGGTTACACGTGCTTGTGTCGAAAATTTTGGCGCTAAATTAGCCTGGCTAGGCAGAGCCGAACCAGACGGCAAAGTAAGCGTGATTTCTCAATATCCCCTTGAGCATCCTTACCCGGCGCGGATCCATGTGCGCTGGGATGATACCCCGGAAGGTAATGGACCAACCGGGCGGGCAATCAAAGAGAATAAAATCATTTCTGCTGACATAACCCAAGATCCTTATTTTCAATCATGGAGAAAATTGGCAGTAGATGAACATGGTTTTGTATGTAGTGCTGCTTTCCCCTTAGTTAGCCGCGGGCATACATTTGGGGCGCTCAATTTGTACAGCGATCAAGCCGATTATTTCACCGCAGAACGAAAGGAAATGTTTCAAGCTTTTGCACATCAAGCTGCAGTTGCGTTAGAAAACGCGCGATTGCTCGAAGAAACTCGTCATTTATTGGAGCATACACAAGCGTTGCGCCGAATTGATATGGCTATTACCGCTAGTTTGGATTTAAGGGTCACCTTTAGCGTTGCTTTAGACGAGATCACATCGCAACTCAATGTGGATGCAGCATGTATTTTGTTATTCAATCCGGCAACTTATACATTAGAATTTGCTGCGGGAAGAGGATTCCGCACCCGCGCGTTGGAACACACGCGATTGAAACTTGGCGAAGGTTTCGCCGGTAAAGCAGCAGAAACGCGCGAAATCATCTTTATTCCCAATCTGGGTGAAAATGGGACTGATTTTAAGCGCTCACCCTATTTTGCTCAAGAAGGATTCATCTCCTATTATGCTGTTCCTTTAGTCGCTAAAGGCAAAGTCAATGGCGTTTTGGAAATTTATCATCGTTCACCTTTACCAAAATTAACGATAACGGGTAACGGAAATGATGAGTGGGTCAATTTTATGGAGACATTGGCTGGGCAGGTGGCGATTGCCATTGATAATGCATCATTATTTACGGATTTAGAATTAGCCAATCGTTCCCTCATTGAAGCGTATGACGCAACGATTGAAGGTTGGTCGCATGCCTTGGATTTGCGTGATAAAGAAACAGAAGGGCATACACAAAGAGTTACTGAATTAACGTTACGTCTGGCGCGCAAGATGGGAATAGTGGGTGATGAATTAGTCCACATCCGGCGGGGGGCATTGCTACATGATATTGGGAAAATGGGTGTGCCTGATGGAATATTATTAAAACCAGGGCCGCTCACCGATAATGAATGGGAGATCATGCGGAAACACCCTCAATATGCTTTAGAGATGCTTTCCCCCATTGCTTATTTAAAATTAGCCATCGATATTCCTTATTGTCACCATGAGAAATGGGACGGAACTGGTTACCCGAGAGGATTAAAAAGAGAACAAATTCCTTTAGCCGCACGGATTTTCGCCATCGTGGATGTTTATGATGCACTGACAAGCGATCGTCCTTATCGGGATGCCTGGTCAAAAGAGAAAACTTTGGAACATATTCGCTCCTTATCTGGCAGTCATTTTGATCCCAAAGTCGTGGAGGCTTTCCTTGAATTGCTCAACGACGGGGGAGAATTTTGAAATGGAAACGATCCAAAGTATGTGAATGAAGTTTAATTGATATTTAATGCCCGGCGCATGTTCTCCACCCAAATTAAGCTCTTGAGGTAGATATCGCGGATGCTTTCCAGGCTATGTTGAAAAAAATTTACCTCTTCCCATTGAGCCAACTCATACCCAATGACACAATTCAACGCTTTTCCAATATTGCCTTTTCTCTCCAGCAAACCAGATTGAATTTCTGGGACGATCTTGATATTTTCCAGCAGGCTTTCCAGTGGTATATCTAAGATGGCGTCCAGGGCAGAAAGTAAGCCCGCTAAAAAATAGGAATCGGGAGAGGGCAGGTTGGTTGAAATGGCTAACAATTCGCACATGCGGGCACGGATCATGGCTAAGATAGTCAATTCGCGCGGTTTGTCATGCTTATCGGCGACGAGGATCAATGTCAGCCAGCTGCGCAATTTTTCGATCCCTAATAATGCCATGGCTTGGCGAATTGATTTCACTTCGGAACGCAACCCATAATAGGCTGAATTGGTTAAGCGTAATAATTTATAACCTAGCACGGCATCTTCGGCGATTAAATACTCCAGTTCATGGAAACTGACATCGGGATTTTGTAATTTTGCCAACAACTGCAAGAGAACGACCCGTGAAGTTGGGACTTGCCGGCCGCTGACAAGGTTTGGTTTACTCAGGAAATAACCTTGAAAATAATCGAAACCAGCCCGCAAGCAGAAATCTAATTGTTCCTTGGTCTCCACTTTTTCTGCAAGGAGTTTTGCTTTATGGAATTGAAGGCTGTAGGCTAGCGGCAGGATCTGTTCTTTGGGAATGAGGGAAAGATCAATTTTGATGATATCGGCGATATTGGCAACCTCACGGATGCGCTCCAGCTCAATCACATCATCCAGGGCTATTAGAAAACCACGCTGCGAAAAATCCTGGATGTGGCTGATAATTTCCTTATCCAAAACCATCGTTTCAGGGACTTCGATAACGAGCTGACGGGGGGTAAAGGGAATGGGATATTTTTCGAGAAAGAAGTTGCGGGTTAAGTTCACAAAGGCTTTTTGCTTGCCAACTAATTCCTCCAGGCCGATTTCGGCAAAGGTGTTTAGGAGGACATGGGAGGTTGCCTGGTCAGGATCTTCAATATTCGCTTCATTGATGGTATTTTCGCGATAGAGCAACTCATAGCCCATCACGCGCATATAACGGTCAAAGATGGGTTGCCGGCCGATATAGACATTCGGAAGAGTGCCCGGCCGGATAAGGTGCGGGCGGTTGATGAGCTGGTTGGTTTTTGTTAAATCCCCCATTGAATTTCCTTTAGATTAATGTGGAAATAATGGTCTTCATTGAAGGATTATATCGTAAAGCGATTGGCAGCCACGACTCCGCCAGCGGATACAACCTTTTGATTTCCTTCCCGTAATGCTAAGTGAATTATCAAAGAACCGACATCCGTATTCAGGGGGACGACTAAGCGAGCATAATCTAATGTAGAAATCACTGCTCCTTTCCCCATGAGAAAGGTAGGCGGAGAAATCACGCATTCAAACCCCGCCTGCGATAAGAGAACGCTGGCACGACCGGTTATAACGTTGGTTAATTCAGCGATGCTACTTTGGGCTAATGCGCTCAATGAATTTATATCTTCTTCCATCATCCGACCGGCTAAAGCGATTGCAGTTTGGTTATTAAAACTATAGATGACATTTCCCATCACCTGTCCAACTAAACTGATGATGACGGTGATGTCATCGGTGGTATAAGG
>DAOTVW010000061.1:0-13555 GCA_034436035.1 Anaerolineales bacterium | reverse complement strand
GGTGTTATTATAGCCGTCATCGATGTCACCCAACCCCCTGCTCCGCCCGTTTACCCCGAAGCCCCTGTTCCACCCCAAAACAACAAAGATAAAAACGCTATGGCGGAGTATAAAAAAGAGCTCGAAGCATATAATAAACAACGCGCTGAAATCACCCAGCAATATCAGTTATTGATGTCACGCTATAAAAGCGGCGTGACCGATTTGCCGGCTGGATATGCTTATTTAGTGACGTACTCTGGCAGCGGTGATGTAACCTGCCAGTTCAAGAACTCATTTTTATGGGTGAGCAATAACCAATAGGAAAGGGTTACTCCCCTTCCATCACATATTTGGTTAATTCACTCACACTTAACTGATGGATGCCTAAATTTTCTGTCGTACGACCGCGCCGATAGTAATCGGTACGATGGACGATGCAAGCCAGACGGATGATGGCATCTATACCGCGCACGGATACGCCATATTGTTGCCCAAGGGAGGCAATCGGCACCAAGCTCATCGGGACATCCTCCGTGATATAACGATGATTCAACACTGCGGGGGCTTTGATCCCATAATATCCAGGCTGGTTGTGAATTGCCTCATGCAAATCCTCACCAGTAGCATCATAAGCCATTTTCAACCATTCCAACGCAGTGCGCGCTCGGATTCCCAGTGCTGAGGCAACCGTAACCCGTTCGCGATCCAGAACCTCTAAAACCCGCGCCACCGATGGGGTCACACCTTCAATGTAAAACTGAAAATCTCCTCGAGTAGATTCAATTCTGCCGGCATTCAATAAGGTCAGTGCTGGATGGAAGATGGCACCCATATTATTCAATCCCGTATGCAAGACACTTGTTCCATTGATAAATTGGGGATAAATCGGATGTAAGGCTGCTAAGACTTCTTCGGTGCGGGTCGCTGGCAAAGCAGCGATTGGCACAGTTTCTTTTATGCTAAATATGCGCGCCTGGGCGGGCCCATCTGAACGACTGGCGTAAATCAACGTTTCTGCTTCGCATATCAAAGGTTGACTAATGCATCCTTCCTTGTGGATCACCCGTTCGAATTCCACCGCCCCTAAAGTGCGGCCTGGGTTTAGCACGACGATATGGTCATCCTTCAAGTATGGTGCAGCCCTTCGGGCGATATCCGCATGTGCCGAGGAAGGCACGACAACCATCACCAGTTTCGCAAATTCCAATGCCTGGCGCATATCATCCGTCACTAAAGCTAATTCACCAAACCCAGAAGGACCATGCTCCATACTTTCCAGCTCTATTCCTCCACGGGCTTTGATGACCTGGATGTTTTCCGCAGTGCGGTTCCATAAGCCTACTTCGTACCCCATTAACGCTAAATGAGCCGCCATCGCCTTTCCACCATGTCCTGCCCCTAAAACAACAATCCGTTGATCGGGTGTCATCTCATACCTCCTAAATATTTAATTTAATATTTTATGAATGCGATCTTGTTCTTTGATCACATTCCCTGAAGCCGCATCGATCACTACACACGCCCCACGGGAATCGATTGTAGTGAAGATGTCTCCCCTGGCAAAGCGATTATTTTTCAATTGCGGTGCATCCAATAACCCACTGGTCACCGCCTTAGCTAAAGTTGACGGATCTATCAACGGGTCGCGTATTTCTGCGGGCGCTAAAGATCGAATTGCTTCAATTAATAATTTGGCATCTGTTACCAATTCCTCCACCCGCTCCCGAACCCGGCTGTCTTGTGTCATATCTGGCTGCCCATTTATTGCATTCTGAATTGACCGGCGCGCCATTTTACACGATTCAATCACGTCTGCTGCAGTCGCAGCATGCTCTGCTTCAGTGAAGCCTACCACATGCACGATATGGGGTTTAACCGCCATTTGAACGTAGATACTCGTCGCAAGATGCGCTCGTGCTGCCTCCATTTCTACCGGGTAGCTTAATAACCCGGTGCGGGTTTGCCGCCAGATCCGGAAGGTACTATTTTCAAGGGTTTTGATCAATTCAAGCAGCGCCAGCATTTTTGCCAAATCCATCGCATCCGAATGCCCAGGCGGGCTATTAAACATCATTTGCGCAATGTAATCCTTAACTCCAAATGCACGCGCATTATAAGCTGCCAAATAGGCAGAGACCACAAACACGACATCGGGCGCTTCACGCATTCCCCAATGATGAGCTTCGTTCAACTCCACTGGTATGCCATGCTCCCCATACCATTGCATCACTTTCTGATGTTCACGGATAGAACCAGCTAAATCCCACGGTCCTCGCCCATCCATTTGATTAAACCAAAACAATGGGATGGCACACCAGGCAATATGGATGGTGTCGACGTACATCTCTGCTAATTGGATGAAATCATCAGTGCCCGAATAGGTTCGCATTAATGGGAAATTTCCGCTTCGACTAGCTTGATACAAGCGCCGATAATCCTCAGCACTGCGCACAGGAACACCGCCTGCCCCACGTCGGCGAGCATCTTGTCTTTCAGGATGGAAGAAATTTTCCTGGGCATCTTGATCAATCCCTAATGAGATTACGTCTAATACTTTAGCCTCTGCAATTTGGCGAATCCCCTGTTCGGTTGCTTCTAAAGTTGGCAGTCCAAAATGATGGCGCAACAAAGGATATGGAGCTTTCCACAAAATTCGTTCCACTGTGGATTGTGGAATGCTCTCAGCGCTGCCCTGATCCAGAGAAGTGCCGCGTAAAAATGCTAACACTTCTTCCTCTGCTTCACCCCCGCGAAAAACTTTCTCGAAAAAGCCAAGTTTTTCCGCTCTCTCCGCCACAGGCGGTGTTCCACCAAACACAAAACGTACTCCTTGTGCTCGTAATTCATCGGCAGCTTCAGCGAATTGTCCCAGCAGCCTTTCGCCGGTTTGGGGAGTCAGGCGGTAGGAAACACCAATCAATGTTGCATTTTCCTCTTTCGCCACTTGGAGAAAACGTTCCATTGGGACAGCCGGTCCTAAAAAGACGGTTCGCCATCCGGCTGCTTCTGCGATGCGCAGGAACTTTGTCACACCGGCTACATGCACACACTCCCCCAATGCTCCCGCCACAACAGTTTTTTCCATCGCTATCCTCCTTTCATGAAGGGGATGGTTTTGATCGACCCATCCAGCTTAAATCATCCTGATCGCCAAACATCTCCCGGAAAATTCGGTAATACATCAATTCTTCCTTTGACGATATTTGCCAGCCATTAGGCAAACTTTTCTCACGGTTGAACTCGGCATCGCTTATCTTTTGATCCGCCAAATCGGCAAAAAACGTGCCAATTCCCGCACCAGCCCAAAACTTTTCTTTATGACGCTGTAATATCTGCTGCGGAAGTAATCCATCTAACGCACGGCGCAAAATCCATTTTTCGATGCGCGGTGGTTCACTGGGTAACTTATATTCTACCGGTAAACGAATGGCAAACTCCAAGACGTTGCGATCTAAAAATGGGACTTGGGGTATTAATCCAAACGCGGCTGCACAGCGGTCTACCCGTTGTAACGCAGTATTATGTAGACTACCGGTGATATCCAACAGTTCTTCTTGTAGATTTTCCACCTCTATGCTTTTCAAATAATCATACCCGGCGAATAATTCATCGCCCCCCTCCCCCGATAGGACTATATCTACAAAATTACTTGCCATCTTAGAGACAAGATAATTCACCACACTGGAGCGCACCAGTAAAGCATCAAATGATTCTAAAGCCCAAATCACCTCCGGTAGAGTTTCCATTAAAACTTCATCATTAATCATGATTTCATGATGGATCGTGCCAAGGAAATTCGCCGCCAGCTGGGCTTGTTCTAAATCAGTTGAACCAGCCCTGCCACCAGCGAAGGTATGTAATTCTTTTACTTTTGGTTTTGCAAGAGCGGCAATGGCGCTGGAGTCTAATCCACCTGAGAGCCAGCTACCCATCACCTCACTCACCACCCGCCGTTCAACCGCCTGATCGAGCTTTTGTCGTAATTCACTTGCTGCGGTCGCAGGTTCTATATCTAAAGGTTCGCCATACTGCCATTCAATAAACTGCTCCCAACCATTTTTTTCGCTATAGAAAAAACCTGGCGGAAATTCTTGAATATCTTTTACGATGTGCAAGAGCGCTTTAACTTCCGATGCAAAGCAAAATAAACCATCTGCGGTATATCCATAATACAGTGGCCTGACTCCCATGGCATCACGAGCAAGGAATAAGCCATCTGCGGTAATGAGCGCCAGCGCAAAGGGGAGAGTTTCCCGTGCCAGTTCGCTGGCTGTGGGAGGTTGTTGGCGATATATTTGTCCATAGGCATGATCCAGCGCCGGATGATCGAAAATCGACTCCCGCAATGCTCGATATGGCGTCCAAACCATTCCCAGTGTGACGCCGTTGACCTCCATCACTCGACCGCTTTCTTTTCCCCGGTGGGCGATTTTTTGCAACATGTCACTAATGATTTTTCCTTTGCCTGGAGCGGCTATTCCAACTATTCCATTCAAAATTCACCTCCTTGATTTATAGCTGCCATTTTCCACCAATCACTCTCATCCACAATTGCGGAGTTAATCATTTCTCCAATTATTTTCTGCTGATAAGTTGCATCTCCATAAATATCATTTGCAACATTAAGAATAAATTTTGAGCAGGATTTCATTTATGGCGGATCAGACCAAAATAATCCAGCTCTAAAGAGCGTCGCACTGGAAACACACCTTGTGATGCGCTGCGGATTTCTTCCACCGCGAAAAATGTTTTCGGATTTACCTGATGAATCAAATCAATCACCTTAGATAAAGATCGTCGTTGGAGTAAGGTGTAGATAATATCTACGGCGCCTTGTGTACCCATCCCGCTTAAACACGTTACCCCAAAACCAGCGTCTTGCAATTTTTGGACAAGCAGCTCACTATCCTTTTTCAGGAAAACCCGCACCGCCACCATTCCAATCGCCAATTTTTCTTCCAGCCATAGACCAATGTAATTCCCGGAAGCAAATCCAGTGGCATAAGCCAGATAGGTAATTGGGTTGGATAAATTGCGCATAATTTGACTGATCGCTAATAACCAAATTAATACCTCCATAAAACCCAAAATAGGTGCGATCGATCTTCGGCCGCGTGATAAAAATACTATGCGCATTGTACCCAGGGTGACATCACAAATACGTGCCAAAATGATTAAGATTGGCAATACAACCCATTGAAACCATCCCGTTTGATAAAAGGTTGTCCATTGCATAGATTTACTCCTATTGCAAATTAACTGAAACACAACGATTACCCCCACTTGCATGCGCTATTTTGACAGGAAAGCGAATCCTTATCCTCCAATGATCAGGAGAATGAAAGTGGGGTAACGAGGATCAATTTTCAATAATACCTGTATTTGTGACGATCAGTCTCAGTAATTGTATCGATAATTAAAGTTTTTTATGGTATAAGAATACCGATCATTGCTTTATTCGAGATTATTGGCTGGGTGAAAAGCCTGGCAGCAATACCTTAATTTCATTATACCATCCTTAAAACGGAAAGGTTTTCAGCATGCTGGAAGAAACGTACCTTTACCAAGAAATCCACGCTCAACCAGGGGTTATTGAGACTTTATTCCATTCGGAATGGGGAACCATCCAGAATTTAGCATCTGCCATTAAGCAGAGGAATATCTCATTTGTCCTCATAGCCGCCCGTGGGACAAGTGACAATGCAGCCCGGTATGCGAATTATCTATGGGGCGCTTTTAATCGGCTTCCGGTTGCCCTGGCAACACCGAGTTTATTTACCATCTATCAATCTCCACCCCGTTTGCAAAATGCTTTGGTTTTAGGAATCAGTCAGAGTGGAATGAGCCCCGATATCATTGCCGTGGTAGAGGAAGGCAAACGGCAAGGCGCATTAACCGCTGCAATAACTAACGATCTCCGATCGCCGCTGGCTAACTCTGCTGAATTTGTCCTCCATCTCAACGCCGGTGAAGAGCGCTCGGTTGCAGCAACAAAAACATATACCGCGGAACTCGCCGTCATAGCAGCGCTGAGCGTTGCCCTTGATCAAAATCCAATTCGGCGATCAGCCTTGCAATCCATTCCGGATGCAATGCAAAAAGTACTGGATGCCCGCCAGTACATTACTCAGATTGTCCCCCGCTATCGTTATATGCGCGCTTGTGTGGTTATTGGCAGAGGGTTTAATTATTGTACTGCCTTTGAAATGGCATTGAAAATAAAAGAACTTACCTATACTGTTGTAGAACCTTTTAGCAGTGCTGACTTCTTGCACGGACCATTTGCGATGCTTGAAGAAGGATTTCCCGTGTTTGTCATCGCGCCAAGCGGCGTATTACAGGAAGAAATGCAACACTTTTTAGAAACAATTGGCTCCGTGCATGCCGAGTCAATTGTAATCAGTGATAATCCTGAATTATTAAAATTGGGAAGAATGCAAATCCCCTTGCCCGTTAAAGTGCCCGAATGGCTTTCTCCCATCATTTCCATAATTCCAGGGCAATTATTTGCGTTAGATTTAGCCGCTGAGCGTGATCTTGATCCCGATCACCCGCGCAGCTTGCATAAGGTTACGAAAACGATCTAAGTTCAAGTCCTTATTAAGCGTATCTCCCAATATCGTATGGGGTTTATAATTTAGACCAATTCCATCTAGTATATTCAGACATCATAGATCGGCAAAGGGGCTTGGCATGGTTAAAAAATATTTTCATAATAAGGTGGCGGTGATCAGCGGAGCTTCATCAGGTATCGGCAAAGAGCTAGCGCTGCTGCTCGCTGAAGAGGGTGCAAAAATTGTCCTCGCTGCCCGTAACGAATCCGCATTAGAGGATTTGGCTGAAAAAATTCGTCAACTCGGCGGAGTTGCCCTGCCTGTTCCAACCGATGTCACTCAACCGGTTGAAGTTCAAAATCTCATCCAAGCGACAATAAATCAGTTCAGCACGATCGATTATCTATTTTCAAATGCAGGACAATACCTCCGATCGCGCATCGTTGAGTTAAAAGCGGAAACCCTAAAACAATCCATGGATATAAACTTCTATAGCCATGTATATTTGACTTTGGCAGTCTTACCGCACATGCTGCAGAAACAACAAGGTCACATCGTATTTGTTTCTAGTATGGACGCCAAAAAAGGGCTGCCATTCGATGCACCGTACGTTTCTGCCAAATTTGCTTTAGCTGGTTTTGGTGATGTTTTACGCCAAGAGCTTTATCAAAGCGGGGTGAAAGTAAGCCTTGTCTTCCCTGGTCGAGTGGATACGCCAATGATCAATCATCTGAAGGTTCACTGGATTTCTGCCAAAATCTCAGCCAAGCAATGTGCGCAAGGGATTTTAAACGGCGTCCGTAAGAATAAAGCAGAAATTATCCTCCCTCCTCAAACGTATCTGCTTTATTATTTACAAGTTATCTCTCCCCGTCTCGCCGATTATGCCGTACGGATATTCAAGCTCGAAGGAACAGAAGTGACCAAGGAAAGGTTAGCATGAACCAGAATTCATCTCCATTACCTACATTCCATCCCACCCATCAGTGGCTGCGCACGCTTCATCTCGCTTATGTCCCAGGTACCGAGGATGCGGTTTTAGATCATTTTATGGAAGGGTTACTGAATTCTTTTCAATTACATGGTCATCAGATTGATGAAACGCCAAATGCCGAAACGGATGTCCTTCTTACCACTGCAAAATTTGGTGAAGCATTGAATTGGCGCAAGGCTTTACTTTTTACTGCGCGCTCAAAATATCATCTCCCCCGTTCACCCATTATTTTCACAATATTGCACAGCACACCTGATCAATTCCATTCCTTATTAGATCATTTCCAAAAAGCATTGGAAAAAGACCCGCCAAATCCTGAAGACTTCAACTTCCCCGGTTTGGCGGAGAGCGCTTATCTAACATTGTATGAACAGGGAAAACGCGGCGGGCCAATTCTTTCTCTATTAAGGCTGCTTCAATCGCAAGCGAAATGTATCCGATTAATATTGGTTATCGCTGACGAGCAACCAATCGAAGCCTATACCTTTGATTTAGTGGGCGCGTATCCACGGTCAGATGCGCAAAACCCAACAGCTTTTTATGAAGACCTGATGTTGCGCATTGTCACCGCTGCCAGCACGCATGAAATTACCGCTCATCAGGTTGTCGGAGAGGAAATTCCATACGAAGTATGGAAAACTTTATCCACCCCCGCAGCGATGCGCCAAGCAGGATTCGAGTTGGGCAAGAGGCGCTTTTTTACCGATATGGTGCGCATTGCTAACCTTGTATCCGTTCCAGCAGTGGCGGATTCGGTCGCGAGCCAATATTCAGAAGGTTGTTTTGCGACTTGGGAACCACAACTAAACGCATTGATTGCTACCATCACCGGTAGCGCCCGCCCGGTTGACAAAGATAATCTAACCGAGGATGAACTGGCTGTGATCGTCGGGGTGCGGTCTGATGAGCAAGGAGCATTAGTACGGCATGTCCACGGAAAACGAAACGACCCTCCTTCCTCCGAAGCAGTGGAAATGCTCTTGATGGATCAGGATTTACCCAAAATCGATATCCGCTGGGATGACCATACAACATTTAAAGTGCCAGTTGCCCGCTCAAAACTTCATGGCCACCGGGGATTACGCGCCTATGATCCTAATCATGTTGAATTTGTACCTTTAGACGAACCATTTTATTATTATCCGGTTTCTTGCTCAACCGAAGCCCAGGCTCAGGCAATTTATAGAGCGTTTAGCCGTTCCCAAGCGCTGCGAGACCCCGAGGACCCTCGCTCGGTCGTCTTTACCGTGATTTCAGGGCATGGGATTATGATTGCGGAAAAATGGGTTGAAGGGAAAGCACCATTTCAAGTCATGTGGGAATTAATGGATCAAGGCGCTTTGCAAATCGATAACCATGTTCCACAGGGTCCTTTTCATTATATTCCCGCCCAAAATGGCTTGATGATGATAAATCTATAACTTCTCTAACGCGTCCTGAGAAATGTTAAGGCAGTCTGAGCTAAGAGGGCAGTTCCAATCGGCAAACAACGCTCATCGATATCGAAGCGTGATTGATGTCCGTAGCGGACATCACCTTCAATGCGTGCACCTAAGTAGAACATTGCTCCTGGTGCTTTTTGGGTGAAGAAACCAAAATCCTCCGCGCCCATTTCGTTTTCTGGAATCCCAATCTGATCCTCCCCTAGCATCTGTTTTGCTACAGTCCGGATGATTTCCACTGCTTCAGGATGATTAAGCATGGGGGGATATCCAATTTCCCATTTCAATTGATAATTCCCACCCAACGGACGGGTTACTTGTAAAGCGCTTTCAACCTCTTCTTGAATGGTTTTTTGAACATCCGGTTGTAGATAACGAATGGTACCTATTAATTCCACCTGATCGGGAATAACATTACTGGCAGCACCGCCATGGATTGCACCAATGCTTACCACTGCTGGTTCAAAAGGATGGATGCGCCGCGAGACAATACCATTGATAGCTTGAATAACCAGAGAAGAGAGATATATCGGGTCTATGGTGCGATGAGGATAAGCGCCATGCCCGCCATTACCGATAACGGTTGCGTAAAACGTATCTACTCCCGCCGAGGAATAACCGGGGCTAATCGTAATTTTACCGACGCTTAAATTGCTATCGACATGGAGAGCAAATACTGCATCTACCTCATCTATTGCGCCATCGGCAATCATGCGTGGTGCTCCACTAATACCCTCTTCATCGCCTACCTCTTCGGCAGGTTGAAATAATAATCGAACTCTCCCATTAAAAGCCTCTTTTGCTAAGAGCTTTGCTACACCTAATAACATGGCAGTATGGGCATCATGTCCACAGGCGTGCATCACGCCAGGGATAACCGATGCATATTCCACATCGTTCATCTCCTGGATAGGCAATGCGTCCATATCTGCCCGTAATCCAACACAGGGTTTCCCCTCTCCTAACTCAGCGACCACACCAGTCTTTCCTACTGCAGTCCTCACTCGCCAACCCAACTGCCGGCAAGTATCCGCTACCAATTGAGCAGTTTGCACTTCTTTAAACCCTAATTCTGGATGACGATGAATGTGCCTGCGCCATTGGATAAGCTCATTTTGAATAGATTGCGCTTTTTCTAACATCATTTTTTCCCTTCTATCCATATTTAAAATGGTTACGTAAAAGTGATTACTCCAAAAAGCGCGCCAAAAATGTCACTTGTTTTTTCTTCGCGTCGATCACATTTTCACGCTTTAGAAAAAAGTGCCCTTCTCCTTCATAGAGGTGAATTTCACACGCTTTTCCCAATTCCCGCAATTTTTGGTACGCTTGTGTTGATTCACTGGCTGGACAGCGTGGGTCATTTTCACCACATATTAATTGCACCGCAGCCTGAATATGATCCAGGAAAAAGTAAGGAGAACGTTCATGATAGCGATCTCGATTCAATTGCGGGTCTCCAAAATTTTCCAAATCCCAATGCTGTAAATCCTGACGGGCGTTGGCATGGGCGGTGAACCAATTCAGAAAAGGCACCACAGCACTTCCACAAACCCAATATTCCGGGAACTTTGTGAGGCAGGTCATGGTTAAATAGCCACCGTGACTGCGCCCCGTCACAGCGATTTTCTGCGGATGTGCAATTTGACGCTGGATTAAATAATCAGCGGCAGCCACTAAATCTTGTGTCTCCGCCCCGCCTAAATCAAATCGGTTCAGCGTTTGCCAGTCTTTTCCATAGCCAGTTGAACCACGGTAGTTCGGAGCAATTACCACCCAACCCCGACTGACCATATGCTGGATTAACCCATCCCAGCAGATTTGGGTGAGCCAATTCGGTCCTCCATGGACATAAACAACCGATGCTGCAGGAGCATTAATCGAATCCTTTTTAAATAACAAAGCCGGCACTTCTTTGCCATCAAAACTGCGATAGGTTATTTCCTGCGGCATGACCAAATGTTTTCGCAAGGGTTCCAAACCCGGAGAGCGGGTTAATTGGGTGGGTTTGCCATCCGGCAAGGTAAATCGATATAAATTCGGTGGGTTTTGCGGGTTTTCAAAAACAAAATAAACTGTCTTGCTATCTGGGGCAAAAGTGGGGCGTGCATAAATCCCTACTTTATGTTGGCAAACAGCTGTCTCCCTTAATTTCAAATCGAATACCGCTAAACTGTTTTTAGCTCCTTGTCCCAGTAAGAACGCAATTTTTCTGCCGTCAGGTGACCAGCGTGGGGCTTCCTTATCTCCTTTCCCTGAGGTTAACCAGGCATACCGTTTTAAATTCAAATCATAGAGACCAATATTGTAAAACCCCTTCTCATCACTCGCGAAAGCAAGCATACTTGCATCTGGTGACCAGGTAACTTGCTTCGCGCAAATCGGTTTATCGCGATCACCAATGACCAAGGGTTCGCTATCCGAGAGGGAAAACAAATAAGTATAATAATCCTGACCCTTCGCTATGACTGTAACAGCAAGATATTTTTCATCGGGTGACCATTTGACATCACAAGCTGGGTAGGGTAGATGGCTGATTTTCTGCCATTCTTTGCTGTTTAAATCAAGCAGATAGACTTCAAACATGCCGCTGCGATCCGAAATTAGTGCTAACCTTTCACCTGAAGGGGAAAGATCGAATTCCGGTTCGATGCTCTCGGCAGTATCCGGGGTTATGTTTTGCGATTCTTCGCTTTCGAGGGAAGAACGGTAAATGTCAAACTGCTCACTCCCATCCCGGTCGACTGCATAATAAAGCCATTTCCCATCTGGGGACCAAAGGGGTGCAAATTTTCCACCTTCTCCTTGACTAATTTGGCGCGTAATGGTTGGGTCTTGCAAAGATAACACGCTTATTTCCCATTCTCCAGTCAAGTTGGAGGAATAAGCTATCCACTTGCCATCCGGAGATACAGCCGGGGAATGATCACTATCGAGATAAGGAATTTTCAATAACGTTTCTAAATCAAGTATTTCCATTAAGCATCTCCACATTTAAATTGGATTCTTATTTTTATCTAAAGATAAACCCATTCCCAGCAAAACAGGAATGATATTGGGTAAGATATTAATCTAAAGCAATGATGGTAATTTCTCTAATCCTGCTGCTCGGGCAACGTGAGAGACCAAAGACAATAATTCCTGTTCCTCACGGCTACTCATCTCGGGTTTTTGATACTTTTCAATTAATTCTTGCGCCCGGACTTTTGCGCGCTGAAAAGCATCTAATTTTCCTTGCTCTTCCCAGAGGCGAATAGAGCCTCGGTCAATCACCGCCGAAGGGAGATATTGTTCTTTTGGAAATAAATCCCGCGTCAAGCGTTGCTTCAGGAAATCTCCTTTGAAGTGGAAATCCGAAAAGAAAAGCAATGCAAGAGGATCGGTTTGCACTTCAATCCCTTTTAGCAAACGTTGCACCATCCCAATCGCCTCAGCATCAATAACCAACTTTTCTACACTCTGACAAGCGAGAAAATCTAACATCCCCGCTCCTGAAATCATATTAATTCCTGCCAATGCCCCCACAAGAGCCGATAAACTACTTTCCATTCCGGCCTGGACATCCACTATTTTGGCATCACTAGCGCCTAAATAACCATGGGTCGGTAACCCTAAACTTTTTCCTACTTGTGCATACGCGGCATCCAACATTGCGGTTTCAATAGCACCCATCGGTGTTGTCCCTTGACGCATGTCGAAAATTGCCGGGGCACCTCCCCAAACAATCGGGGCGCCCGGGTTAGCAGCTTGATGCAGCGTGATGCCGCTCAGGCATTCAGCGGCGTGCTGAACAATCGATCCTAAAATGGTCACTGGCGCTGCGGCACCCGCTAATGGCATCGAGACAATCTGAGCTGGCACCCCCGCGCGTGCTAAATCTATCAAATTCTGCGCAGCAAAATCGCTCCAAATCAAAGGCGGGGAAGGGCAAACATCAAAGACCGCAAGCGGCTTTTTCCGCAGTCCTTCTCTGCCGTTGCGGAAGATAGCCAACATATCAAACATAATTTGGGTTGTGTGGACGGAAAATGCCCCTGTAACAATTGGTTTATTGGAATACCATAGAACTAAAAACAAACGGTATAAATCTCCAATGGATTTGGGTATTTCGTTACATACCACCGCAGTGGATTGTGCAGCATATTGGGGAAGCTGCTCCGTGACTTTAACGAGGCGGATCAGATCCATACTCGTTGAAGGGCGATGTTCAAATGTATCTGGTTCAAGAATATGCACTCCACACGAACCAGGATCAAAATGCACTGCGTCTCCGCCGTAATGAACCAGCGCTTCTCCCGACCGAGTATATAACCAAAATTCATGCGGAACGGTTTTGAGCGCATTTTGAACGACCTCTTCCGGGAGTGTGACAATTTCCTCGTGGTTATCCACCATTGCACCTGACTCAGCCAACAATTGGCGAGCTGATGGCGACTGCACTTTCACACCTGTGTTATTAAGTAAATAAAAAGCTTCTTCTAATACTTTTTGGATTAATTCTGGGCTGAGAAACTCGATTTTTGGAGGCATATTGACCTCATTGGTGAAGGGTTTATTTCATTGTAACTGAATGTCAGCATGCC
>DAOTVW010000060.1:0-1843 GCA_034436035.1 Anaerolineales bacterium | reverse complement strand
CTATGTGAAAGCTATTTGGGTGAAGAGAACCGCTACCAATTCTGCAGCTATGGCCAATGACTCTGTAACCCTTTGCTGTGAGGGTGAAACTGCAGCGTAAAAGATGGTAACGACTTTTAATAAGCTGAAAGATGATGCTTATTCCACTTTAGCAAGCGGGATTTCCGCAAGCGATACTACCTTCTCCTACGCTACTGGTGAGGGCTCTCGCTTTCCCACTCCACCCTACAAAGTGGTTATCGGGAAAAGCGAGATTGTTAAAGTTACGGGGCAGTCTGGAGATTCTGTCACTTCCTGTTTAAGGGGACAGGATGGAACTACAGCTCAAGCCTGGGATGCGGGGACACTGGTAGAGATACAAGTAATTGCTTCCGATATTACCGATTTGCAGACTGCTACCAATAATTTAGAAGCGCAGTTCGATCCCTCTACGGGACATGACCATGACGGCACAGACTCGAAAAAAGTTTCCTGGGACAACCTTGATAGTAAGCCTTCGAGTTTCCCTCCGTCTGCTCACACTCATCCTGGTTCCGATGTAACTTCTCAAGTTTCTGATTCTGATAAGGTAGATGGCCAGCATGCTTCCGCCTTTGCTTCCGCCTCTCATACTCACACGAAATCAAACATCACTGACCTGGAAACCATTACTACTACGCCAACCGCTTCCGCCGTCCCAAAGGCTGACGCTTCTGGCAAATTAGACAACGGCTGGCTGAAAACGGGTTCTGGCAATGGTCTCGATGCTGATAAGGTAGACGGAAAAGACGCTCCTTCTGGAGACATTGTCGGCACATCAGATACTCAAACGCTCACAAACAAGACGCTTACCAAGCCTACGATTCAAGGCTCGGTGCCTAATGTAAGAAGCTACTCTCCTGACGCTGGAACTACCTGCACTCTTGACCTTTCCGATGCCAATGTCCATGTGATACAAATGCCAGCGGGAAACATTACGATTGCACTCTCCAATGTCTCCGTGGGGCAAATTTTCTCGATTGAGATTATCCAGGATTCTACGGGAGGAAGGACTGTGACGTGGTTCAATTCAATTCGCTGGGTTTCGGGGAGTGCACCTACCCTTTCAACTGGGAGTGGCAAAAAAGACTGTTTTGTCTTCCGTTGCACTTCCTCCGGGAATTATGACGGCTATATAGCGGGGCAGGACCTATGATAATTAAGCAAGGGACAGAAGACGGCTTAATAGAAAGATGCAATACATACTGGCCTCCTACGACTGCAACTGTTTATCCCTCCCTTGATTTTCTTATATTGGCTTCAGCCAGTCGCAGCGCTCCTAATTATTACTTTGACCGCTCCTATTTACGATTTAATACTTCTTCAATCCCTGCGGGCGCTATTATTACCAGTGCCAAGCTTTGGTTTAAGCTGAAAGGAAAACTAAATGATAACTCCTTTAATGTCCCAATCCAAGTCTATCGAGCTAATGATTGGGGGCCAACCCTTGATACTGGGGATTGGGGTTGTGGGAATACGCTTGTAGGGACTAAAAATTATGCCGACCTTCCAGCGGTAGACCAATGGTTTTCCATTGATTTAGACCCCTCTTGTATAAACAAAGGTGGAATAACAGCCTTTGAAACTAAAGGCAACCATGAATCAGGGACAACACCTACAGGCTATAACCAGGCTTGGGTTTATTCGGCCAATAGTTCTGGTAATGAACCTTATTTGGAAATAAGTTATATCCTTCCTGGCGCCATGCTCTTAATGTTTTTAAGTTAAGGAGATGATAAAAATATGGCTTTGCTGAAAGAAACAGAAACTCCATACGGGATTACTGCAAGCTATCATAAGATTGCGGAAACCCATATCAATTGGA
>DAOTVW010000059.1:0-9093 GCA_034436035.1 Anaerolineales bacterium | reverse complement strand
GCGGAATTAAAGCTGAGAGGAGGTGCATACCGCTTGAAACCCGATAAGTTCGCTGACAAACTTTAATAACGCATCCTGTAGAGCAAGTCGAATATCCCTCTTACTCCTAACATAATTGAGAGAGGATTGCCAAGATGAACAAGATTATAAAATAGCCTCTTCCAAATTCTTCCGCGGAATTCTAAAATTTATTCTCTCGATTAGTTGCTTCCCAGATATTGTTGGAAGTAAGCCAATAATTGGCGGTGGATTGGAGCAGGAGCGGCAATAATAGATTGTGGTTGGCTCAAAAAATCTTCGGCGCCTTTCAAATTAGTCACAATTGCTCCGGCTTGACGGGCGATTAATCCGCCCGCTGCCACATCCCACGGCGAAAGGTCCATCTCCCAATAGCCATCGAAGCGCCCACACGCGACATAACTGGTATCCAGCGCAGCAGATCCGAGCCGCCGAACGCCTTGAGACAAAATGGAAAGTCGAGCGTAGTGGTCAAGATTATTCTCTGCTGAGGTGCGGATGTCATAGGGAAAGCCAGTCACCAGCAGACAATGATCGAGATCTGTAGCATGGGAAGGTTGGATTGGCTGCCCGTTCATCCAGGCGCCCTTTCCTGATTCAGCGCTAAAACACTCATCCCGCATCGGGTCATATACGACACCCATAACCAGTTGACCTGCTTCTTGATACGCAATCGACACCGAGAAAATCGGTATGCCATGAGCATAATTCACCGTTCCATCTAACGGATCAATATACCATACATGTTCCAAATTACCACTTTGCCCGCCGCTTTCCTCAGCGATGATGTGGTGGCTGGGAAAAGCATTTTTTATCTCACTCAATAAAAAATTTTCTGAACGGCGATCTACATCCGTAACCAGGTCAATAGGCCCTTTATATCGGATATCCAAATGATTGACCGAACCAGGTAATGGTTGATAATTATCGCGCAGGATTTTCCCGGCTTGTTTTGCAAGGTTTTCTATATCCGTTAAACGAGGAACTGCCAATGTTGATATACCTCTATTCCTATGGTTTCGATTCGTCAAATCCCCGTTGTAAACCTAGCTACAACGGGGTGACGATTTTCTCTATATTTTTCTGGTCAATTTTACCGTTAATTTTGCGTCCATTCACTGACATTTCTTCCATGTCATCATGAATGCGTACAGCAATGGCAATATTCTTTCATAACTCTGAAACTGAATCCGTATTTCCTATGTGCGTATTTCTCGGCATGATTATATTAATAAACCATCAAACTCCCCATTTCAGCGCTGCTGTACGCACAGGTGCATCCCAAAGACGGGTCAATTCTGTGTCCATTTTCAATAAAGTAATAGAGACGCCCGCCATTTCCAAACTGGTAATGTATGGACCAATCAGGTTGCGCACAACCTTCAAACCATGTGCTTGCGCAAGTTGATGGGCTTTGCGATAAGCGATGTATAACTCGATCAAAGGTGTCCCGCCCATGCTATTCACAAACAAGAGCACCTCATCACCCGGTTTGAAAGGGAGGTCTTGAACAATCGGTTCCATGAGCATTTCAATGATCTCATCGGCGGGTTTCAACGGCATGCGCGTTCGCCCTGGCTCGCCATGAATGCCAATGCCAATTTCCATTTGGTCTTCGGGTAGATCGAAGGTGGGTTTTCCCACCTGTGGCACCGTGCAGGAAGTGAGCGCCATACCCATGCTGCGCCCCCAGCCATTTACTTTACGGCAGAGATCCGCAAGCTGTGCGAGGGTGTAGCCCTGCTCGGCGGCTGCGCCGCAAATTTTTTCTGCCAAAACCGTCGTCCCTACTCCGCGTCTGCCAGCGGTATAAAGGCTATCCTGCACTGCTACATCGTCGTCGATGATGACACTGGCAACCTCTATCCCCTCTGCTTGGGCTAAGTCAGCTGCCATCTCGAAATTCATCACATCACCCGTATAATTCTTGACGATAAATAATACTCCATTCCCGCTTTGAACTGCTTTAGCTGCCTCAAACATCTGGTCTGGTGTGGGAGAAGTGAACACTGCCCCCGGGCAAGCCGCATCCAACATACCCCTACCAACAAAACCACCATGCATCGGTTCATGTCCTGATCCCCCGCCGGAGATGAGCGCCACTTTCCCCGCAACCGGCGCATCTGCACGCATAATAAAATTAGGATCGAAATGGACTTTTACCAAATCTGGATGTGCTAATGCAATTCCTTCCAGTTCTTCCCGAACGACATTTTCCGCTTTATTGATCAGTTTTTTCATGGAGGACCTCCTAGGAAATATCAGGATGATACGAGTTGGCGTTTAACATGAAATGTCAGCTTGTTCCGCTTTACAAATATTATATCCTGAGATAGGAAGCAAATCCTTATCCCCTTTCGGTGATTTTTCTTTTCCGTCAATAATACCTTAAAGGGTATATTGCACTGGATAAGTATATCCGTCTGGAAGGGGCTTTTGGGTGGTCAAGTATTGCCTCAGGTATTGACCACAATTACTGCCGATGCGGTTTTCTTCCAATTCTCCAATGCTGATCAAAACTTGATAACCAACTTTTTCCAAGCGCTCAACCAATGGATGCAAACCGTGTGCCTGGGTTGGGTCGAAGGCAGAGCTTAATCCGTGCTCGCTGGCGCGATAAGTGGGGTTGAGGGGCGTGATTTTGATTAAGAAAATTTCGGGGGAGAAGTGTTGAAGCAAAATCCTCTCGTCCACCGCTAAACCATCGGTCAGCGCAAAATTGAGCGTCACCTTTCGGTCGCCGGGTTGATAGAATCGTTCACCGAAAGCAGCCATTTGGGTAAAACTCCATTTCTTGACCGGTATCAAACGATCGCGCTGCGCTGCATCGGTGGTGTGTATAGAGAACTGGAATTGAAAAGCGCCGTTTTGATAATGGAATTGCTTAATCTCTAATAACCGTTCGAAAAAGGCTTCCTGCCCAAGCGGGGCAATAGTGGAGAGAGAGGGGATAAGGCCAGGCGCCTCATACCGCTGAGGCAATTGGTCTAATACCTCCAATACAGCAGGGTTGAGTGCCGGCTCTCCCATGCGAGCAAACTGGATCTTAAACTGCCGGCTGGTAATTTTTTGCCCGGGAAACCGTTTTTGTACCAAAAAATCAATCTGCGCCAAAATTTCATCAGCACTCAACTTGCCATGATAACTACCACCGGCATCGCACATCTGGCATCCCACCGGACAACCAAATAAGGTGGAGATGAGCAATACCCACTTATCCTGACGAGTGAGCGGCGGTTGAATCGCTTCAACACATTCTACCAACCTCCCTTTACTGAGCTCGACGATGTACACCATCGCCACATCTTCTTTTCCAGCATGGGCAATTACTCTCATAAGGTTACCTCCTGAAGAGATTGAGCTATCTGCATCGCTGCTCTCATTCCATCACCAACAGCAATGGCTGTTTGGCGAAAAAATCCATTCTGGACGTCGCCGATACGGAAACAGCGGTTTTTCCGTTCAAGCTCGTGCATCTGCTGAAACAAAGCTGGTGAGAGAAAGTCCAGTGCAGGTTGACGGCCTATGGCAGCAAGAACAAAATCGGCTTTTTGGATTAGCCTTTCTCCCTCGCGTTCTAAGGTTAGCTCAAGACCGCCCTTTCCATCATCGTGAACCGCTACCAATTGCGTCAGGGGATGTATTTGAATTGCTGGAGAACGAGTAGCGCGCTGCCAGAGCAGGGGCAGACAACGTGCTTTTGCACCACGATGATAAATGGCAACCTGATGGTAGGGACACAGATGCAGAGCATAATCAAACGCGGCATCTCCGCCGCCAATGATGGCGATTTGTGCTGGATGAGAGCAAGGCAGTTGGGTTACTTCATAAAATACAGCCGCTTTAGCCGAATGATGAACCACACCTTCTGGTAAATGAATTGGCTTTGTGCCGGATGCAATAATCAGCTGAGTGCAGTAAATTTGTGCAGCGTTGGTGGAGAGGATAAATTCTGTGCCATTCCATTCAATCAATTGAACCGTATCAGCAAATACCTCAACACCGATTTGTTCCATCTGACGGGTCATGAGTTCTGCTAACTCTTCTCCGCTAATACCACCCGGGTAACCGGGATAGTTTTCCACCCAATTTGCATTACGAAGCAAACCACCAGGGCATTTTCCTTCGATCAGAACAGCCGAAATGCCATAGCGGGTGAGTTGAATGCCTGCGGTAATACCGCTCGGCCCTGCACCGATGATGCCAACAGTCCTGTAGATCATGGGCTCTCACCCCATTGGTGTGATGGAAATAGTCGCTGGAGATCTGCACACAATGTCAGTGAAGCAAAACCATGATTCAAATTGAGCAACGTTGCCTGATGAAAAAACAAATTATATGTAGCTGTGCCATCCACCAGAAGGAATGGTTCGAACCCTCTCACAAAGGCACTGCGGGCGGTCGTTTCACAACATAAATGAGTGACCACACCACCAATGATTACTTGACTAATGCCCAAATCGTGCAACAAATCTCCCAGCGGAGTCTGATAAAATGCATCGTATTGCGTTTTTTGGATGAGATGATGGGGAAATGATGGGAAGGGGTCAACCAATTCAATGTAAGGATGATCCTTGCTGAGCAAGTCATGCCACCAGACACGCATTAGTCCAGCATCATCAGGGGTATTAACATGCTGGGTTAGGATAATGGGTCGATGATGTTGGGCAAAGGTTTCTGCCAGTCCACAAAGTGGTTCAATAATAGCAGGCGCCGCAGGCAAAAAGGCATGCGAGTCTGGCTCTAAAAAATGAACCTGCATGTCCAGAATGAGCAATGCAGCTTCTCGCCAACGAAAATGATTGAAATGGATGCGCTGGAACCGCTCCACACGGCTGAGCATCGCCAAAGCAGTTTGTTGAATTTGATGGGGTTGGAAATATGAAGTTTTTATCACCAAGTTATCCGGTTCCTCATTAATAGCGACTTCTACTGGCTCCTGGGTGGCGAGTTGCACGCCTTACCGGGAAATACCGGTCGCTCTTCATGGAAACCAGAAACTGGATTTTAGAACAATTGAATTATAACACATCAGACGATAAATCTCTCCCTTTTCTTATTCTAGCCACCATGGGCTATCTAAAAAAGATGAAGTCAAAAAAAGCCCTTATTAACTATAATAAAGCCTTCAATTGGGAGTATAATCACGTGCGGCATTTGCCAGCCATTTCTAAACAGGAGTTTTATAACGGTGGACATTCATCCAGATATTGAACGTGTTTTGGTAACGACAGAACAAATCCAGGCAAGGGTTATAGAACTTGCTCAACAAATTGACCATGATTATGCAGGGGTCGATCGGCTTTACATCGTTGGAATATTGAAGGGTGCCTTCATTTTTCTAGCCGATCTAACCCGTCAATTACGCACTCCCCATGTGGTGGATTTCATGGCTCTCTCTAGTTATGGTAGGACAACTACTTCCGGAGCAGTGCGAATATTGATGGATTTACGCGAGCCGGTAGAAGGGCAGCATGTCTTAGTCGTAGAAGATATTGTCGATACCGGGCACACTCTGGATTATTTATTACATATCTTGAATAACCGCAAACCAGCTTCCCTGCGCACCTGTGTTCTGGTACGGAAGCAGCGCCAAAATAATGGTATCAAAGTGGATTACCTGGGCTTCGAGATACCAGATGTATGGGTGGTAGGGTATGGTTTGGATTATGCGGACCGCTTCCGCACCCTTCCCTATGTAGCCGAACTCAAACGCCACGTTTACACGAAATAAGAGGTTGCCTATGGCAGAACTGGAACATGTATCGAGTGCTGATTTCAATCAGCAGGTCATTCAATCCGCTGAGCCGATTTTGGTGGATTTCACAGCAGTGTGGTGTGGGCCATGTAAAATGCTCGAACCGGTTTTGAAACAATTGGCAGAGGATTGGAAAGAAAAATTGCGCATTGTGAAATTAGATGTGGATCAAAATCCAGAGTTAGCAGGCACTTATAAAGTGATGAGCGTACCTACCTTGATTTTATTTAAAGAGGGAAAGCCGATCGAACGGGTTACGGGGTATCTGCCCAAAGATCGTCTGAGCAAAATTTTCAGTCCACACTTCTAAACGCCCTCGGTTATTGACTTTGATTAAAATTAATGTCATAATAAATCAAGACTATATTTGTTGTTTATATCAAATATCTAGTATTAATCCATATTGGGAAAGGAGGTTTATGTGGCTGAAATAAAAGATGGATGCGTAAAACCAGCGCGCGGCCCAATTGTGGCGGTAAATACAAATATCCCATCGCAAATTTCTGAAATAAAGGAGGAAAAAATGCTCGCACGAGTTGGACAACAAGCCATTGATTTTGAAGCGAATGCTTACATCGAAGGAAAGGGATTCCAACCGGTTAAACTTTCCGATTACAAAGGCAAATGGATAGTCCTTTGCTTTTATCCGGGGGATTTCACATTTGTTTGACCCACAGAATTAGCAGCGGTCGCTGCTATATACGATGAATTAAAATCGTTAGGGGTGGAAGTATTATCCGCAAGCACAGATAGTCGGTTTGTGCACAAGATTTGGCAAGAACAAGAATTAAGCAAAATGATTAAAGGCGGAGTGCCTTTCCCGATGCTCTCAGATGCGGGAGGCAAAATCGGAACCATTTACGGTGTATACGATGAAGCAGCTGGAGTAGATATCCGCGGGCGATTCCTTATTGACCCAGATTTTGTGATCCGCGCCATGGAAGTGCTCACGCCAGAAGTGGGCCGGAATCCCGAAGAATTATTGCGACAGATCAAGGCTTTTCAACACTCGCGTGCCACTGGTGAAGTCATGCCATCAGGCTGGCAGCCCGGGCAGGTGACCCTCAAACCTGGTCCCGCTTTGGTGGGAAAAGTTTGGGAAGTTTGGAAACCATAACCTCCTGATAATCAAAAGGCGATGGGCACAACTTCCCCATCGCCAATTAACAATATATAACCTATGATCACGGTAACCGTTTTAGCCAGCGGTTACCGTGATATTTTTTGCACCATTCTGCAAAAACTACATAATCCTTGCACCGTGGTTGGTTGTCCACAGCTTGGACAGGTATATAGTGGTTCTCCCCCAGCACCGAGATTTTCCCCATCGCCGTTTTCTTCATCGCCAGGGTGAGAAAATAAATCCTTTTCCTTTGCCTGAAGGAAAGACAAATAAAAACTTAATTTCGCGCCCGGCCTTTCTTGTTCTAATTGATTGAGCAACTCCTTATAATAAATAGAGGTAGAACCTACCGCATAGGGACACTCATCGTAAATATATTCAATCCCACGCACCAACGCATAGGCAGCCATTTCCCGTTCATAGAAACGGCAGAGCGGCTTTGCCTTGCGCACCAGACCAGGATGACGAGCAGGCAAAACGGGGCTTTGTCGTTGCAAATAACCTACATTCCAATTCAATGTGTTCCCAAACAACGTGGCTGCCTCATCGTCCAGATTATGACCAGTGACCAGCACATCATAACCCCCATCAAGAGCCACTTGATTCATGATGTGCCGTTTCGTTAAGCCACACACCGAGCAGGGTTTTTGCTTACCACGGTGGGTGTTGGCAGCCAGCTCAGGGATGCTCATGCCATACGTCTCAGGGACATTCACGGTGATTAACTGCAAGCTGCGCTGTTGAGCAAATTGTACACACAATTGGTGCGAGCGATCGGAATACTGAACACCTCCATCAATTCCCAGCCCAATATAGATGCCGTCAGCATGATATCCCAGCTGCCAGAGGATATCCCACAAAGACAGCGAATCTTTACCACCCGAAACAGCGACCAAAATCCGCTCCTGGTGGGTAAACATGTGATATTTTTCAATAAAACGTTGGGTTTGCGCGATGATCCACTGTGGGTAGTGATCTTTACACAGCGCCAGCTTATGCTGACGCATATTAATTACTGCCTGAGCATTACACATTCGGCATTTCATGAGGGAATCCCTGGCAGACCACCACCCGAAATAACCGCCACCAATTTGATCAGCTCGCCTGCGCGTAAGACCACATCATCGGTAATGAGCTCACCATCCCGAGTGGCTAAGACTGTCTCCCGGTTTACGCCGATCTTTTCCAAGGCATGACGAAGAGTCATACCCGCTTTTACTTCATATTCTTTATCCCGTAAAATGATCGTTACTGTATCCATAAAAACCAACTCCTGCTCACAATGATGCGAGCAGGAGAAGTCTACAACAATTATCTGATTTCGTAAAGTAATTCTATTGGAATGTTGAAAAGACCCGAGAGGTATTTTCAACGTTGTTGAATTGTAAAAAATCCCTCTCATAGTGTCCACAAGAGGTTTATCCGAGTTTGCGGATAAACCTCCTCATTTACTAAAAGCAACTAAACCAGCGGTATGACAGGCTTATCGGATAAAAAATGATTTTAACAGCACACGGCTGTCTTTTATATTCCTCAAGCACTCACAGGCGAACATGAAGATGAGGAGCTGATACTTGAGCTAAAACCGCCTGAACTAGATTTGGATGCAAAAAGAGATAATTTTTTACGGACATTCTGGCTTTTGCACGATTCACAGCGCACCTGGTTTATCTCACTGGCGCTGCGCAATAGCTCCTCAAATTCATGACCGCAATCCGAACAGATAAATTCAAAAATCGGCATTCCTGATCCACCATCCTTTCTACTGTTAAATTATGATTACCTACTCATTAAAGTATGCGTATTTCGATTTTACTCATGAAAATTAACAACGCAGATTCTCGCGCAAGAGCACTTTAGGAAACATCTATCACGGCGAACGAAACGGATCCATCTCCTTGCCGGTACTGGTCATAGCAAGCATAGCGAAGCCATCTCTTTGCCGGGAGTGAGATTGCTTCGTTCGCAAAGCGCGCTCTCTCGCAATGACAGTTTGTTGTCACTGCGAACGAAGTGAAGCAGTCTCCCTCTCGTACTTGGAGATTGCTTCGTTCGCAAAGTGCGCTCTCTCCTAATAGCAGCTTGTTGTCACTGCGAACGAAGTGAAGCAGTCTCCCTCTCATACTTGGAGATTGCTTCCTTCGCAAAGCGCGCTCTCTCCTAATAGCAGCTTGTTGTCACTGCGAACGAAGTG
>DAOTVW010000058.1:0-2922 GCA_034436035.1 Anaerolineales bacterium | reverse complement strand
CGATAAAGCCCGAAACGATTGCCTGGGGAAACCGCATATTTCAAACCATAACGGATGTAGATTGTTTGATCGTGGATGAATTGGGACCCTTAGAATTTTTTGGCGGGGGAGGATGGCAAAGCGCAATACGGATTTTGGAAGATGTCGGGGGGAGGATCAAACAAGCTTTGCTGGTTATCCGTCCATCATTGCGCGAGGAAGCTTATCGGAGATTCCGAATTGTGAAAGAGATTGATCTCAATCAATAATGAGGCGTGAATTTATTTGTAATTCCAATATCATTACTGCCGCATTCACATCTGGATTGTAGAATAGATGCTTTGTTACAGAAAACGGGGGTGCAGATTAAAGATTGTAGATTCTAAATTTATTGATTAATTAAGTAGTTATGAGTCTATCAGACAGCCATCTCCTAGCCAGTGTGGAGATTGCTTCAGTCGCGAAGAACGCTTCTTTGCAATGACTCCTGGCGGTTGAGCCTGGCAAAATCACTTCCCCGCAAGTGCCTGTCATGGCGAACGTAGTGAAGCCATCTCCTAGCCAGTGTGGAGATTGCTTCAGTCGCAAAGAACGCTCCTTCGCAATGACTCCTGGCTGGCAAGCCTGGCAAAATCATTTCCCCGCAAGTGCCTGTCATGGCGAACGTAGTGAAGCCATCTCCTAGCCAGTGCGGAGATTGCTTCAGTCGTAAAGGACGCTCCTTCGCAATGACTCCTGGCTGGCAAGCTTGGCAAAATCATTTCCCCGCAAGTGCTTGTCATGGCGAACGTAGTGAAGCCATCTCCTAGCCAATGTGGAGATTGCTTCAGTCCCAAAGAACGCTTCTTTGCAATGACTATTGGGCGAAGAGTTTCTCTATTGAAAAGAGCGATTGATTATCATGGCAGTTCGATTGGATAACCATAAATTTCTTAATATTCTTCTTCGTTTTATTAAAATTGATAAAGATTGTCAAGTATAATCGGTATTAAAAGGCAAATCCTATGGCAAAAGATCAAGAACCGAAAATCCATCCCGGCGATGCACGCACCGTGCTTGATGCTAAGAAAGTATTAGAAGGCGAGAGTAAAAAAAGTGCTCTTTCGAGCATCATGCCTTTCCTGGGGCCTGCCTTCATCGCCAGTGTTGCCTATGTAGACCCGGGAAATTTTGCCACGAATATTGCCGGGGGTGCGCAATTCGGGTATATTCTCCTTTGGGTTATCATCACCAGCAATTTAATGGCGATGTTGATCCAATCGTTATCAGCAAAATTAGGGATCGCGACCGGGCATAATTTAGCAGAGCACTGCCGCATGCGCTTCAAACCTTGGGTAGTTTGGAGCATGTGGATATTGATGGAACTGGTAGCGATGGCTACCGACCTGGCCGAGTTCTTGGGTGCTGCGCTGGGCCTAAACCTGTTGTTCGGGATTCCTTTATGGTTGGCAGGACTTCTCACTGCTTTGATCACGTTTTTGATTTTAGGATTAGAACGCTATGGATTTCGCCCACTCGAAGCTGTGATTTCCGGTTTTGTGGCAATCGTTGCGCTTAGTTATGTGGTTGAGACGATTTTAGACCGGCCTGACTGGTCGCGGGTGTTTTATCATGCAGTAGTCCCCCAATTCCAGGGTCCGCAAAGCGTATTGTTAGCAACAGGGATCTTGGGTGCCACAGTGATGCCCCATGCGATCTTTTTGCACTCGGCGTTGACTCAAGGGCGAATTGTGGTTAAGAAACCAGAACACTTGCGCAAGTTGTTTCATTATGAACTGATCGATGTGGTGATTGCTATGGGGGTCGCCAGTCTGGTCAATGGCGCCATGCTGATCATGTCGGCTGCTACCTTCCATGTCCAGGGGCATACTGAAATCGGCACGATCCAGGAAGCTTATCGGACATTAACTCCGCTGCTTGGTAAAGCTGCTGGCACTGTTTTTGCGGTTTCATTGCTGGCTTCCGGATTGAGCTCAGCTACGGTGGGCACTATGGCTGGTCAAGTGATCATGCAGGGATTTATCCATCGTGAGGTGCCGATTTGGTTGAGACGCCTGGTGACCATGGTTCCTTCTCTGATCGTTATTGCCGCCGGGTTCGATCCAACCCAAACGCTGGTGATCAGTCAGGTATTGCTCAGTTTTGGCTTGCCTTTTGCTATCATCCCGTTGGTGATGTTTACCAGTCGAAAAGAAATTATGGGAGTTCTGGTGAATCATAAAATAACCTCTTGGCTGGCTAGCATTGTGGCGGGTATCATTGTCGTCTTAAATATCTATCTCCTTTTCCAAACTTTTCTGGGAGGGTAAAAGGGATGTTTAAAAATATACTAGTGCCATTAGATGGTTCACATTTGGCGGAAGCTGCTTTAACCCCAGCAGCATGGTTGAGCAAAAAATTAAATGCCACGGTTATGTTGATCCATGTAATAGAAGAGAACCCTCCTCAAGCAATTCATGGAGAGCATCACATTCGTACAGAAGATGAAGCATGTGATTATCTTACTCAAATTGGGAAGACGAGGTTTGATCCACAGGTAAAGGTGGAGTACCATGTCCACACCGATGAAGTGCGTAATGTACCCCTCTCGATTACCAGCCATGCCAGCGAATTTGGGTCTGACCTCATTATCATGTGCGCTCATGGACAAGGTGGTTTACGGGATTTGATTCTGGGTAGTATAGCCCAGCAGGTAATCGCTATGGGGAAAACGCCCGTATTGCTGATAAAACCTGAAGGAAATATAGATGGAGAGGCAAAGCCCTTTCAGAAATTCTTGGTGGGTTTAGACAACCTCCCTGAACACGAAACGAGCCTGCAAGTAGCGGGAGAATTTGCTTTGGCAATCCAAGCTCAAGTCCATTTGGTAAATGTGGTGCAGACAGTAGATACCTTGAAAGGCAGCCAGGCAGCAGCGAGTAAGTTATTACCCAGCACAGCTGC
>DAOTVW010000057.1:0-2460 GCA_034436035.1 Anaerolineales bacterium | reverse complement strand
GGGTCAAAAATCGTCTTTTCTCAAAGAGATGAAGAGTCGGCGACGATGTCGCTATGGATAATGAATAGCGATGGGTCAGAGAAAAGACGAATAACATGGCCCGATGATTAGGGCTATGGGTTTATGTCTTGCAAAAACAGAGGAGGAATTATGTGTGCAAAAATAACAATATGTCTCATTTTTCTTGTTGCCATCATTATGGCGCAGGAGAATAACTATGTGCCAGGCGAAGTGCTGGTATTTTTCAAAAGTGGCATAGTAACATTGGCACCTGGGGAACAAAAGGGTGGAATAGAAACAATACAGGGTTCTGAAGCACTTAAGAATTATCTTAATTCCTTGGGTTTTCAAGGGCTTGAAAGAGTAGTTCCTGATTTTTCACCCGCTGATACAATAGCAGTACTTGAAGATGGCATAAGAGTAAAAATACCCGATTACTCAAGGCTCTTTAAAGTTATTGTCTCCGAAAGTATTGACATTCAGGTTGTCTGTGATTCACTAAATTCACTGCCTGAAATTATTAATGCTGAGCCAAATTGGTTTCTCCATATACATACTCAACCCAATGATCCTAAGTTTTCCCAACAATGGAACTTTGAGCAAACTAACGATTGTGACATTGATATGTTACAAGCATGGGATATAGAAAAAGGCAACTATAATATAAAAATTGGTATTCTTGACTTAGGAGTGCAATATCAACACGAAGATTTTGGCAATGGCTTTGGGCCCGGTTATAAAGTAAAAGGTGGATGGGACTATGTTCACAATGACCCCTATCCTGAAGGGAACTATGGTTCTTCTTGGTTTCCTCATGGCAATCACGTTGCTGGCATCGCGGGCGCATTGACGAATAATAACAAAGGAGTTTCAGGAATTTCTGGAGGCTGGGGTGGTTTGGATATTGGTTGTGCCCTTTATGCATATGAGATAGGCTACCCCCATACTGGAGAAATAAAATTGAGTTATGCTATTCAGGTATTTTAAGGGCAGCCAAACCCACATATCAGGGTGGTGATGGTGTGCATATCTTGAATAATAGTTGGGGTAGTGCTGGATGGACTCATACACTTCGCATGGCAGTAATTACTGCTTATAAATATGGTCGGACCTTCGTCGCCTCAAAAGGAAAGAAAACACTTCAGAGCCTAATTACCCGGCAGATTTTGACCAGCATTGTGTTCTCTCTGTAGGTGCTACTGATAGATATGACCACCGTTGGGTTTCCCATCCAGATACTGGTAGCAACTATGGTAATGGGATTGATGTTGTTGCTCCGGGCGTTGACATCTGGAGCACCAAGTGGTTTGAACGGGAACTTTATTGTGAGGCAACTGGCACCTCAATGGCAGCACCGCATGTTAGTGGGCTTGCAGGATTAATATACTCAAGGGCTTATGAAAAGAATATAAATCTACAGCCCGAAGATGTGGAAGGGATAATCAGGGCGACAGCTGAAGATGTTAATGCTTCACAATATCCCGGCTATGATGATTATCTTGGTGCTGGCAGGATAAATGCCTACGATGCATTGAGGTATTTTGAGTATCCTAATTCAATTCGGCGATATACAGTTACATCGGCCGACTGGCACTATTGCGGGACTTACCCCTTATGGCTCATTGGACTTCCCAATTTGCCAGACGACCAATACCAGGTGGAAATATGTGAAGTTCGGAGTAACTGGTTTTCTTTGCCTACAGATATGATTCAATTTTTAGGCATCTGGGGATTGGGGCGTTACACCAAGGGTTATTCATTCTGGTCTCACCAGGTTCCATATTATGGCGAAGGATGGTGTGAAGTGGTAAAGAATCCTACGACTGGGCAATATCGAACGAAGACCTATGCCTACGCTGTTTGGAGCCTTGACTTTACTCATTTTTATGGCTGGTGGCCATGTCAGCCCAGCGATGTTACCTTTACGTATTCACTATTTAGCGTTAATGTGGTCGCTCCTTACAATCTTCGTGCGGAAAATATAACTCAGACATCACTAACTCTAAAATGGAATTATGATTATCCGACACTTATTGATGGTTTTACTGTAAAAAGAGATGGTGCCGTAATTGCAAATCTGCCAGCCAATCAAACCGAATTGCAACAGAGTGGTCTTGAGCCAGGACATTTGTATTATTATGAGGTCTATGCTCGTAAGGGGAGTGTCTATTCATCGCCGGCGACTTTATTTGCTGGGACAGTGCCCACAGGTTCAATTGCCCAGTCCGATTATCCCAAGATGAGTGCGTATAACACAAATTGTAAGATAGTGCGGGGGTATGATGGAAAAATTCATATTATTTACTATGATGGGATTTATGTCCGATACTCATTTTCCACAGATAATGGGACTACCTTCTCACCCTGGGAAACGGTTTGCCCAAGCGATACAATCCCTGCAATAGCCTTGGACAACAGCGGCACACCCTGGATAATTAACGCCACCCATTACTGGCCAAA
>DAOTVW010000056.1:0-2347 GCA_034436035.1 Anaerolineales bacterium | reverse complement strand
ATAACTTAAATCTACCTACAGAAGAAAAACAAGAATCATCAAGACCCTATACTCCCCCGGCAATTGTGTTGGAGTTAGAGTTGGAAACCCACGCTGGTTCGCCATTGGGATTACCGGATAATTTGCTCGACCTGGGTGAATAACAGTTTATATATATATCATTGAGCGGGTTGTCTCAATTAACAACCCGCTCTCTATCCTTGATAATAAATTAGTACTCGTGGGGGATAGTAATGGAGATATTTTCATGTTATACTAATGTAATAAATATTATATTATTACGATGCTTCAAAACGAAAAGGCAAACTCACTGTGAGGTGAGGACGCAAAGCTGAGAGTCTGTAAATTGAGCAGATAGTCTGGCTGCCGAGGGTGAACATTCCAAAGGCAGTTTTTTATTTAAAAGGAGGTTACCAATGATTGTAAAATATCTCTTACAGAAACCATTAAATACATTTACTCGTATATTAGGGGTTGTGATTTTGCTATCACTAATCCTCACGCTATCACCTGCAACACCATCTCAAGCCGTTTATGATGGCCCAACAGGGAATACCGCAACCCAAAGTCAAACAAATGGACTTTTGAATACCGATAATTTATGTGCCAATATGAATTGGATTGATGTGAATAATAGTGTAAAGATTAAAGGCACTTATTCCGGAAGCGCTGTCGAGGAATTAACCCCTCGAGCGAAACTTACTTTCGATGACAATTCTGTAGCGTATGTCTTTTGTACTGACATCTCTCACTCAGTTGGTGATAGTCAGCGGTATTGCCTGGATACGGGATTTTTCTCTGATTGGCGAATCACCTGGCTGGTAAACCATTATCCTCCCAGTACCGATCGAATAGAGCAAGCTGCTCGACAGGCAGCTGTTTGGCATTTTACAGACGGATTTGATTTAAACCAAGACGATCCTACCACAGAAGATTCTGTGACAGATAATGGAGTAAAAACTGCTTACAATGCAATTTTAGCTGCCATCCCAGCTAGCCAACCACCGGAATATGATGCGGGAAATATTCAGCTTACTATTGACCCGGCTACAGCAACTAACTTTTTACCTGGGCAATCCACTCATCCGTTCACGGTGCGTTTGACAAAGGGCTCAAATCCACTAGTTGGTTACACGGTCAATGTGTCAACAGATTTTGGGAGTCTGGATAAAAACAGTTCTTCAACCGATAGTAATGGTGAGGCGACTTTTACCGTAACATCTTCAAATCCTGGCACCGCTCATCTATCAGCCAGTGCACAGGTTTCAGTTCCGGCCGGTTCACGGTTCATCCACGCTACTGATCCTTTAGGTAAGCAGCGTATGGTTTTAGGCGAAACGAAGACTATCACCGTTCAAGCAAACGCCCAAAAAACATGGTCAAATGCCGAGAATATTATTATTGCCCATAAATTTGAGGACCGTAATTATAATCAGGTCCAAGACGCCGGAGAACCAAATCTTAAAGACTGGCAGTTTACACTAACCTTACCGGATAATACTACTTTTCAAGCAACCACCGATACAAATGGTAATGCCTATTTTTATAATAATATCAACCCGAATGGAACGTATACTTTAACAGAAAGTTTAATAAGTAATTGGACAAATAGCACATCCTTAAGTCAAAGTCGTGTGCGCAGCGATCAGGATGCCTGGACGCAATGGAACGCTAATTTCGGCAATGCTCAATATTCTCTTATTACGGTTTATAAATTTGAGGATTTAAATGGGAATGGCCAATGGGAACCTAATCCACCAAATAATGAGCCGGCTTTTCCTGGATGGCAATTTGCATTATACAAATGGAATGGTTCTACCTGGCAGCAATTTAGTGGTGGAACAACCGGAACAGATGGCAGTATCAGCTTTACGGATTTAGATGCAGGACAATATAAAGTGGTAGAACAACCTAAACCTGATTATCAAGTCACAACAGGAAGTTTAGAACAGTCGATCATACTTAATTATCCGGAACATCAAACTCTTTATTTTGGAAATCAGAGAAATCCAATGGACTATGGTGATCTCCCCGATAACTATCATATGACAACATTTGCTGACAACGGCGCCCGCCATGACATCTCAGAAACAAGCATTCGCTTGGGCCAAAAAGCCGATGTTGAATTAGATGGACAACCGAATAATAGCGCTAACGGCGACGACAACAATGGAGTTAATGACGAAGATGGCGTTGTGCGCGGGGGGAGCAGCTGGGGGAATGGCAGCGGGCAAGTCATCGTCACCGTAACCGATCCGACAAACAGTGGCAAAGGCGGTTGTCTGATGGGGTGGTTAGATTATTACGATGTGACGAACAATGATTTTGGTGCTGATGGGATATTTAG
>DAOTVW010000055.1:0-3968 GCA_034436035.1 Anaerolineales bacterium | reverse complement strand
CTCTTCGGCCAAACTGCATACCATGATCCCGCGGTGACGCAGCAGCCTTCGAATGCATTCCAGTTATACCCCGCCCCAGTGTTGAAATCCAAAATGAGCCATTTTTTGATCCCGCCTTCTACCTTATTTTCCAAGTCCAGACAGTTCCCAGCCCCAGAGTTGCTTGATGCATGAACTTTATCAGCGTATGCGCCGACCCCTAATAACTCTACCCCTAGCTCCATTAGTGCCGCTTGTTCATCACATTCACCATAATAAGGACACCCTGACATCAATAGCCAGTTACCAGAACGTTGCCTCGGGTCACATTTGCCCGGCTCATATGGCGGATCAACATTTCCCAAACCATTATGTATTCCGTCAGCTACATCATCTTCTGTAGTTGCACCATTGGCTTTTGTACAGGCCCAATCAATGCGTTTTTCGGTAACCACACTTCCTGTAGGTGGTCCATATGTTGCATAGATTCTATATGGGCCCCTGTCCCAACATTTTCTAGCATATTAGGGTCGGGGGATCGGTTTTTATCGTCCAATTTATACTTTTTATCAAGGTATCTACCTGGTTGCGAGCTGCTCTCCTATTCAGAACCAATCTTTCACGGTTGGTGTAACGGATATATCCTTATCAAATTTTAGCATAGTCAAGATGACGGTTTGACCATCTGTCTTCCAATAGGTGTGTCCCCACCAATAGCTTCCCATGTCCTCACTTGTGACCGCTCTAGGCCGTCCTTCAATTAAACCGTATCTCCACCGGGCGCCTTCATTTTGGCAACTAATCTTGACTATTTTCTCGTGCTCTTTCAGAAAAGCCCTAATTACATCTGCTGCCAGTTGTATACGCTTGGTCTTTTCCTCAACAGCTGTTACATCGGGATCTATCTTTCGCACCAAAATAGAGATACGTGCTGTGTCTTGTATGATTTGAATCGCATAATTGTCAATCATGTATCGAGCACGAATTTGGTCGTGCCCTTTAGTGTAATCATTCAAAGGAATAAGGCGGTCATTAATGTCTCGGGGAATCCATTTGTCTTGGAGTACCTTTTTAATCCATTCGACCGCTGAGGCCTTAGCTTGACCGACAGCGTTGCCGTCAGTAACTAATGCAGTTTTTATTCGCTCATCAGTAGGCCATTCATAGTATGCAATGGTCTGCTTTGGAAGTACTTTCCTTGTTGCTTCAGTAAAAAATACTACATTCTCTGGAAACTCTTTTACATTTGAAACAAACGGGTTTTCCTCTGCCAGAGCCCTCTTAGTTATACCAAATTCCCAGAACACAAACAGAAAGCAACTCAATACCGCACAGTTAATTCCGGCACCTTTACTTCTTCCTATAGTTCTCATGTTTTTCTCCTTAACACTTCAGTCTTTAAGGTAAGGGTTCAATTTCACACAACTGCCAACGGTGATTGGCAGGGTTTGGATCTGAATCATCCCAGTATAGCCAGCCTTGGTAATTCGGGCTTGCAAGCCATATCCTTAGTACATCTACTTTGGTACAGGCCTTGATCTTAGGCCAGATTGCATAATAATTTCCGCCTGCCAGGCAGATCCCTTCAAAGTTGTTCCAGAATCCAGTCCATCCGTACAGTCCTTCAACCGACGAGTGAGTTGGACAAGTCCGTGTTTCGTGGCTATCACAGTTTGTGTCGGTGGAAGGATAAACATAATCTGTTGATGCAGAGACGCCCAGGATTTCGCACGCCAGTTCCATCAACCTGGCTTGATCGTTACACCAGCCATAATAAGGACAGCCGGCCAGCAGTGGCCAATCATTAGAAACTGTGCCAGGGTCACACTCACCCGGCTCTCTAGGAGGATCTACCCCTCCCAGCGCATTGTGTATTGAATCGGCTACGTTCTCTTCTGTAGTTGCACCATCAGCTTTTGTACAGGCCCAATCAATTCGTTTTGCTGTTACAACACTTCCTGTAGGTGTTCCATATGTTACATAGATTTTGTTTGGACCACTACTTCCAACAGCTTTCTCAATATCTGGGTCAGGGTCAAGCATTTTTATTATCCAATCTATATTTTTGCCTTTTTCAAAACACCCAACTACTTTTAGTGCTGGCAGGTAGATCTCCTTTTTTCCACTCTATCGTCGAAATGTGAACAACCATCTTTCCTTTTATGTACCAAAATGCAATGTAACTCCACCATTCCCGCTTAATAAGCTTGTCAGGACGCCAGTATTTTTCATCTCTTTCATCCCATTCACATTGCATCTTTCCATTGCACAGGTCAATTCCTGCTACGGTAATGTAATGCTTTTCAATTTTAATTTTATTTAGCTTTTCCTGAGGAATATTAAGAATCTTGCTTGTGAAGTTAAGAATATTCGCATCCGATAAACCATTTGCATCTGCGGTGAGAAGCAAAGGAGAAGTGATTGTTAAATCCATACTTCGATCGTCTGCTTGGAACTCAACAATAGCACCTTTGTATGGAAATTCCTCAGAAGCACTCACGAATCTCCCTACGATATAGTCCGTGTCCCAGTGGAGTTTTCGAATACCCAACCAATCGCCTTTGTTGAATCGCTTTGGCTTGAGTTTTACATGTAAAACACGATTTAGCCAGGTTTCTATTATCTTCTTATATTCCGCTAACCTTGCTGCGCTTTCAGGAGGTAGGTTTTTCTCTGATACTCCTTTAGCCAATATAGTATCTTTAGGATATATTCCACAAACATAACCAGGCATTAATTCATATAATCCTTTTTCGAATTCTTCCGTTTCCTTCGGGCCTTTCGGGATATATTCGATGGCATTGGCCATAACTATGCTTGTGATACAAATGTAATTTAAAACGCTTAAAGCAATCTTTTCAGGTTTCATCGTGTATATCTCCTTAAAGAATATTATCGTTAAATTTTGTAACATTTTGTCAATTCCACGCGGCCATCAAGGGCATGTAGGATATGGTTCAATCCCCGGAAGTTGTTCTACTGTTTCGTCCCAAAAACCTCCATACTTAGTTCTGACCCATCTCTGTGCAGCACCAAGGTTGTCAGGACCAATTTGTCTTAGCAGCAGGCATTCAGAACTGGCATCGAGACTTGGCCATACTGCGTAGTAGTGACCTGCGGACGATACTGACCCTTCAAAGTTATTGTCAACAGAACCATTATTGTCAAAATCAAACTTAAGCCACCAAGTTTTGCCATCTTGTACTTTTGACTCATAATTCGTCACGCTCGAATCGCTGGATGCATACGTAAGATACGAACTGCCTGTACTCCCAAGAAGTTCTAATGCTTTAACCATAAATCTCGCCTGTTCATCGCACTGACCTTGATAAGGACTTCCTGATAGTAACAGCCAATCATCTGTTTGAATAGGGCCGTGTCCATCAATCGGTGGGTCAGCGCTGAGAGCAACATGTATTTTATCAGCTACATCTCTTGCAGTAGTTGCACCATCAGCTTTTGTACAGGCCCAATCGATTCGTTTTTCTGTTACGACACTTCCTGTAGGTGTTCCATATGTGACATAGATCTTATGTGGACCGCTACCTCCTACACCTATTTCCATGTCAGGCTCTGGATCAACCAACTTCACCATCCAGCTAATGCCCTTGCTCACTATACCCACCTGATCAGGAAGATTCGCATCTGCCGTAATTGTTGTTATCAACTGGTCAGAGCCTGTAGATGTAAGCCCTGTCTTAGTGAAATCCATGTAACTGTCAGGGCCATCACCAATCAAGGCAAAACCCAACCCTGCAGGTTCAACCCTGATGGTTACATCAACAATCAACCACGCATCCTTGGTATGGGTTATTAGGATTGTTCCTGTCAGGTGCTGTATCAGCATCCGGACCATCTGCTAGCCACTCCGGTTCTCCATAAGCCTGCCCTGAATCTGTCCAGTCATTCATGTTAGCAACCAATAACCCATGATCGCTTACAAACCTGATAGCCTTAAGCTCCGCCTTTACCACATAGACCTTGGTCGT
>DAOTVW010000054.1:0-2267 GCA_034436035.1 Anaerolineales bacterium | reverse complement strand
TGGTGTAGGATGTATTTTGCGACCGAAGCAATCTCCAACCCTGCTTGCCCGCCAGAATCGGCAATACCGCCAATTAGCGGCGTTCGAAGCGGTAATATCATCGGACTATATTTTGTTATGAGGATATTCAGAAAGGAAGGAAACCATGGCTAAGGATCAACTTGCAGAAAAAACATTTAAGGATCAGGTAAACCAGGGTTATCAAACCGTATTTGTCGCTGAATTTACAAACGGCATCCTCGATCCTAACCAACCCATGCTCGGACCAGTTCGGGATGGAGGGCACATTGTTGCCAATACCGCGCCAGGTTGTTGGGGGCCCATGATAACCCCCGAGATACGCGGCGGGCATGAGGTTACCCGACCCGTGGCAGTCCTGGGAGCCGAAGTGGGTGATGCGATCGCTATCCGTATCAAGGATATCAGCGTGACTTCTCTAGCGACCGCTTCAGGAAATGATCAGGCACTGGAAGGGCGATTCTTAGGCGATCCGTATGTTGCAGGAAAATGCCCGCAATGCGGGACATTGTATCCAAAAACTATCGTGCAAGGAATCGGACAAGAATCCATCCGCTGCGCCAATTGTGGCGCGGATGCCACCCCCTTTATTTTCACAAATGGATATACGATTGCATTTGACGATAACGTTTCGGTTGGCATCACACTCGATAAAACCGCCGCAGAAAAAATTGCCTGGGATGCAAAACGATTTGCTGCTCTACCAGAAAATTCCATTCAACATCCTATCCTTACTTTTGCTCCCCATGATCTAGTGGGAGTGGTGGCGCGTTTACGTCCTTTTATGGGACAACTTGGGACAACCCCGGCTATTCCAATGCCCGATTCACATAATGCCGGAGATTTTGGTGCTTTCCTTGTCAATGCGCCGCATGAATATGGCATCACTGCCGACCAACTCATCCATCGCACAGATGGTCACATGGATATCGATGCGGTAAGAGCAGGTGCAATTTTGATTTGTCCGGTCAAGGTGGCTGGCGGCGGTGTTTACATGGGCGATATGCACGCTTTACAAGGAGATGGAGAAATAGCAGGACACACATGCGATGTCTCTGGCACGGTGACCTTGCAAATCAATTTATTAAAAGGGAGAACCCTCGATGGTCCCATCCTGTTTCCATTGCTTGAAGACCTGCCTTATCTTGCCCGTCCGCTCAGTAAAGAAGAAAAACAACGAGCTGAAACGCTTGCAAAACAGTATGGATTAGCAGGTTTAGAGAAATCTCTGCCTGTTTCAGTTATCGGGACTGGTGCCGATCTCAATAAAGCAACCGCAAATGGTTTAGAACGAGCTGCTCGTCTTTTTGATATGAGTGTGCCGGAAGTGATGAACCGCGCCACGATTACTGGTGCAATCGAAATTGGACGTAACCCCGGTGTCGTCCAGGTCACATTCCGAGTTCCCGTAGATAAGTTAGAAAAGGCGGGTTTGCTAAGGTTTGCCATCGACCAGTATGGTGAACCATAAGCATCGATTTGCGGTCTTTGAACCCACCGTGAGGCAAAAATAGAACCGCATCTTTATATGGAAAAACATAATGGGTGTCTCAATAGATGGATAATTTTTTGATTTCGGTAAAGCATTTTAGGATATCAAAATAATCAGCATCATTAAAAGATAACCCCCATCACTGTTGAGACACCCTTCTTTTTTACCATATATCTTTCGCCAATATCACCTTTTCTGACTGGAGGTACCCCTTGGATAATTCAATCGTCGTGGTTGGCAGCATTAATATGGATTTGGTCGTGCGCGCTCCCCGACTGCCCCAATTAGGGGAAACACTATTAGGTGGAGATTTTCACACTTTTCCCGGCGGGAAAGGCGCCAACCAAGCCGTGGCGTGTGCCAGATTAGGCGCCAAGGTAAAACTGATTGGAAAAGTTGGGAAGGATAGTTTTGGCGATGAATTACTGGGCGGGCTCGCAGCAAATGGTGTAGAGATTAACGCGATCGAGATTGTATCCGAAACTTCCAGTGGGGTGGCTCTTATTACCGTCGTGACCAGCGGTGATAATGCGATCGTCGTATCTCCCGCAGCGAATAGTCAGATCACCTGCGCGGATATCTGGAAACATGAAAAGCTAATCCAAGAGGCATCGGTTTTGGTACTACAGCTGGAATGTCCGATGGAAGCTGTGGAAACTGCCATGGATGTAGCCAGGAAAAATGGCGTCCCAGTGGTGCTAAATCCTGCCCCTGCCCAACCTTTATCCGAATCATTATTACAAAAGGTGGATTATTT
>DAOTVW010000053.1:0-10727 GCA_034436035.1 Anaerolineales bacterium | reverse complement strand
AAAAGCTTGTGCATGTCCATCCCTGCATGTAACATAATTTCAGCCTCCTTTTGTTGCTGCTCCTACTCCAAAAAAGAGTAGCATGGGAGGCTACCTTTTCATGGAATCAAAAGTCTTGACACTACCTTCAAATTTCGGATAGAAAGCTTTTGGATGCTCTTGCGCAAGTTTTCATCAGTTACGTCAAAAGTGCTCACTCTTTTACATCACCCCCCACTCCACGGTTTACCTTTACATCACCCCCACTCCACAGTTTACCCTATCCTCTTGAGGAGAAACCTCATTTCCCTTTCCCCGGGAATAGGAGGAAAGCTTTGGCCCGTCTAAGCAAGAGTCAATGTTGGTTAATCTAGAGGTTTGGAATACTTAAAAGTTAATATCAAGGAACACCTGATGCAGTGCACAATTTGAAACTATCCAATCTGTCGCATGAGATTTTTTGTATTCTTATAAAGACTGAGATACATGCGGTAATATCGGTTATAGAGGCTATGAGCTGCTAACTCAGGGGAGATCACTTGTTTAATTTTTACCCATCGCGAGGCTTCTGTAGTACTAGAAAACAATCCTACACCAACGCCAGCCATAAAGGCATCTCCATAACTGGCACCAATTTGCTGCTCAGGAACGTATTGATGAATATTTGCAATATCGCTGACCAACTGTAGCCAAAATGCGTTTTTAGTCCCACCTCCGACAGCAAAAATTCGTTTAGCAACAATTCCTTCTTTTTTCATCGCGTCAAGATTATGTCGAATAGCAAAGCCAACTGATTCTAAAATTGCTCGATAAATATCCGCCCGCGTATGGCTAAGAGTTAAGCCGAACAAAACCCCCTTAGCCATTGGGTCATGAATGGGAGTACGTTCTCCAGCAAAATAGGGCAAGACTATTAACCCTCGAGAACCCGGAGCTGATGATTCAGCAAGTTTAGCTAATAAAGCGTAGGCGTTTCCTCTTCCTAATCGCTCAGCTTCCATTTCCTGAATACCAAACTGATCACGGAACCATGTCGTCAAACTGCCAGCCGTTGCAGTGCCACCTGCAACAACGAAGGTGTTTTTTTCCAGGAAAGGAGCACTCCAAAATTTGTCGGAAGGACACAGGGTTTTCGTCCTAAGAATAAAAAAAGTACTGCTTCCATACATCAGCATCATATCGCCGGCTTCTTCTAACCCAGCGCTGACGGATTCAGCCGCAGCATCGGCAGTTCCAGTAATCACTGGCGTGCCTGCTAACAATCCTGTCACCCGAGATGCCTCTGAGGTTATCCTTCCTGCTATCTCACAACTCCAGGTTGGGCGCGGTAGCTTATTTGATGGGCAAACATGATGCGCTATTTCATTTGACCAATTTAGTTTATTGAGGTCAAAAAGAGGTGCAAAAGCTGTAGCATCATAGAAATCAATAGTAGCCTCTCCTGTGAGCTTTAAATTGAGATAGCCACTTCCATTTACTATTAAGTGGGTCTTCCGCCATACTTCTGGTTCATTCCGCCTAATCCATAAAACTTTAGGTGCAGCAGATTGGGAAGTGAGTTTTACCCCAAATAATTTTTCAAGTTCCGCAATCTCTCGAGTTGCCCTAGTATCAATTCCATAAAGAATGGCGGGCCTCAGCGCCTGTCCTTCTGAATCCACAGGCACCACTGCCGGTGAAATAGTGCTAATACCCATGCTAATGACTTGTCGCGGGTCTACTTTACTGTTCTCCAAGAGCGCATGACAAATTTCCAAGAAATCATGCCACCATACCTTTTCTGGGTCGTGCTCATAATAACCTGGCTTAGGCATATCCACAACATGGTCCACGGTCTTACTGGCCACGACTTCGCCTGTTTCTTTAACAAGAACTCCTTTGGAAGAATATGTTCCAACATCAACTCCCATAAGGTAGCGCATAGTAGATCTTACCCCCCTTCTTTAAAAGACAACGGCTCAGATCAAAATAGCACCGTCTCTTATAACTGGCTGATCGTCTATAAATACTGCTCCTTCTTTTCGAAGATCTTTAATAATGTCCCAATGGATTGCTGATTGGTTAGTACCGCCGCACTCTGGATATGCTCTGCCCAGGGCAATATGCACTGTACCTCTCATTTTCTCGTCTAACAAAATGTCTTTGCAGAAAATATTAATGTGAGGATTGGTACCGATTCCAAATTCTCCAATTCGACTAGCCCCAGGATCTGTGTCCAGAATTGCACGTAAGAAATCTTGATTGGTTGTGGACTTAGCTTCAACCAATGTACCCCTTTCCCATCTTAAATATATATCTTGAACAAGGCGGCCGCTCAAAACACCAGGAAATTCAAAAGTGATATAGCCGTCCACTGTACTTTCCACCGGTGCGGTTGCAATTTCGCCATCGGGCATATTATTGTGTCCCATCGCTATAACCCAATTTCTTCCTTCAATTGAAAAAGTTAAATCGGTATTATAACCTAGGATATGCACCCAATGTCTGTTTTTCAGCTGGTTAATAGAAGTTTTCCATTGCTGATTTTCTTTTTCCCAATCCAGTAAGCAGGCTTTGAAAAACATTTCCATCAGAGTTTCTTCATCTACTTCAGCCTGTTGGGCTAGGGAGGCATTGGGAACTCTCACTAAACACCAGCGCGTCTTCTCCCACCTCAGTGCTGATATTTTCCCCATTGCAGCTTGGTTAGCCGATAGCCGCTCAGCAGGTATATCCCAAAACTCACTTGGATTATGGGCTCCTCTCAGGCCAAAATAAACATCCGCCCAATCCATCCCAAAAGCTTCAATTTCAGGTATCCAGGCTATCTGTTCTTTATTGCCATACTTTAGTAATAGATGCCTCAACTCTTCAGAAAGAAATTGAACCTGTGGATAGCCTCCCGCTTTAATTGTAGCTTCATATACAGCTCTGGCGAGTGGAAAGGTTTCAAGCTCTACCATGGCAATCATTACGCGCTCTCCAGGCTTAACTGAGGCAGAATAGTGAACTAACAGCTCTCCTAATTGATTCCAGCGCCCGTCCATGTTAACCTCATATTATAAATTTCGCAATGAAGCACGGAATTTACGAACTTTCTCCATAAATTCCATGACTCTTGCTGGATCAACTTCGTTCCAAATGTATCCCTCGCGCTTGAAAGCTGTGCCGACAACAGCGCCATCAGCAACTGCGAGTTGCTCTTCAACGTTTGAAAACCGCACACCGGTATTAGCAAAAACAGGTACCTCAGGCACGGCCTCTTTAACCTGTTTCAGAACTTGAACGTTAATCTCTTCTCCCGCCGTCAGGCCTGAGACACATAAAGCATCGGGGCGGGCGTTGAACACTGTAGAACGTGCGATATCAACCACATTGCGGTTTCCAAGATAAGCAGCAGATTCGGGGACAATATTAAAAAAAAGTTTAATCTGCCCGCCATTCAAGCGATACTGGTGACGAACCACTTCGCCACAATTTGTATCCCACAAACCAAAATCGCTGGCATATACTCCGGTAAATACTTCCCGGACAAAAGCTGCTCCTGTTGCTATGGCAAGATCTATTGTAGCTACTGGGTCCCAAAGTACATTTACGCCGAAAGGTACCCGAATTTCTGAACTAAGTTCCCCAATGATCCTTGCCATACTGATCGTAGTTATTGGTTCTACTCGAGTCTGGTAAGGCACGCTGGCTTCATTGGAAAACATAATTGCATCGACCCCACAATCTTGAAGCGCACGTAAGTCATGGCGGGCCCGATTAATTATCCATTTCAGACCTTTGTCAGCTTTGTAACTTGGATCACCTGGTAATGCTTCTAAGTGGCACATGGCAATAATAGGTTTTTCAACCCTGAATAAATCTTTGAGCCATTGCATGCTAAAAAATCCCCTCCTCTCATTTTGTTTTAAAAAGCGTAGCGACCCAAGGAAATTTAATCCTCATCTCCAGCCACAACAACTTTAACTTTAGCCTCAATTAAGCGTCTGGCTAAATGCTCAGGGGGAGGCGCATCAGTAACAAGTTTATGAATTTGGTTAAACGAAGCCACATGTACGAAAGCAACTTTGTCGAACTTGCTTGAATCAGCAACGAGGATGACTTCCTTAGCGCTTTTGATCATCGCTCTTTTAACCAAAGCGTCATCCCAGTTGTATTCCGTTAACCCAACCTCTGAATCGATACAACCTATGCCCAGGAACAAACGATCAACAAATAATTCTTGGAAAGCCAAACGGGTCAGATCTCCAACCAAAGAAGCCTCGCCAGGTCGAACAATTCCACCAGGGAGGATCAGACGGATACCAGGTTGATTAAACAAAAGATTGGCAATACGCAGACTTGGCGTGATAATAGTCAAATTTCGTCTCTCTATCAGGTTTTTCGCAACCTCCAATGTAGTTGTTCCCACGTCGAGGGCAATGCTATCGCCTTCAACTACCATTTTCGCAGCACAGGCACCAATTTTCTGTTTTGCCTCGGAAGCCTCAGTTGACCTGAGCAAGAATGGAGGTTCATAGCTACGGCCATGAGCGCTGACTGCCCCGCCATGAACCCTCCGAATCAAACCTTCTTTTTCGAGCTCGATCAGGTCTCGGCGGATGGTCATTTTGGAAACATTCAAGTTTTTAGCCAGTTCAACCACGCTCACAGAGCCGCAACTTTCAATTTCTTGTAAAATATAAGAATGCCTTGACTCCCTAAGTGACATTCATTAGGCTCTCTTCTATTTTTACTAAGATTATGTTCATTAAAATTATGTTCACTAATTTACCGACCCTTGGGCTTAAGTTTTTGAACATTGCTGTAATAGTTAATTACCATAACTAATAAAAGCAGCAATCCCCATATAAAATCGCGGAAGAAATTGCTTCCAGTAACCTTTAAAAGCACCATGTTGAATCCTGTGGCTAAGAATTGAAGAATTATTAAGCCTAAAACAACCCCCGAGAGCTTGCCAAAACCACCTGTTACCGCAACTCCACCGAGGACTGTGATCAAAATGGTCATCAGGATGTAGGAAGTCCCGTAGTCAGCATATGCCGCATTGGTCCGCGTGAGGATGATAATCCCGGAAATTGCGGAAAGTAACCCAATGATAGTGTGGGTCCATAGGATAATACTTTTATTGTTAATTCCTGAAAACTGCGCTGCAGTTGGATTCGTCCCTAACATGTACATTTTGAAACCGAAGGCAGTTCGATTTAGCAAAATTGAAATGGCTAAAAAGACAAATATAAAAATCAAAAAGGGTATAGGAATTCCTAAGAGTTTGCCGATACCAATAAAAAGTACTTGCTCTGGGAATTTTGATACTGGAGTACCTCCTGTAATACCAACAGTGATTCCTGTGTAAAGTGTTAACGTACTGAGAGTGGCTAAGATTGCTGGGACGCCCACGCGACCAATTAATAGCCCGTTAATCATGCCGCAAATCAAACCGGTAGCCAGTGCAACCAAGACTGCCAAAAAAAATGTCAGCCACACCTGGGTATCGCTAGCTCCTGGAGGAAGCAGGTTTTTTAGAATAAGGCCAGCTAGTACTGCAGAAAGATTGGCTGTACCTGTAATCGAAAGATCAACCCCGCCAATCAAAAAAGAAAGAGCCATTCCAATGCTTAGAATTCCCAATTCAGAAATTTGAAATGCCATTGAAGTCAAATTATTAATTGTGGGGAAGGTATGTGGTTCCAACATGCTCATCAAGACAAAGATAAAAATGGCGATGAACACTAACAGAACTTGGTATCCGTCCCAGCCCAACTTTTTAATTAAGGCTTTAGGCTGAGTTTGCTCGAAAATTTTTTTATAAAGGGCCTTCATTCGTTAATCTCCTGCTTGCCTTTAATCAGTCACTTCGGAAACCATTTGTTGACGGAGGTGCCGAGCGCGAATGGCAGGTATCGATGTTCCTATAACCAAGGCAACTCCCACAAATAACTTTTGCCAGTAGGCTGGAATTCCCAGCATAACTAGGCTGGTTTTCATAATGGTCACAAACAAAACGCCAAGAAGCGAGCCTATGACCGAACCGCGTCCTCCTGTTATTGCAGCCCCACCTAAAACAACCGCTGCAATCACGTCAAGCTCGGTACCCATTAGAGCTGCTGGCTGGGCATTGCGCACAAAAGTTGCCAGCGTGACCCCTGCAATGGCCGATAAAACACCCACAGTGCCATAAATAACATATTCAATTTGACGTAAGTTGAAGCCACTACGTTCAGCAACCTCCCGGTTGCCCCCCATGGCAAAAATCCCTCGACCGATCATGGTATATTTCAAAAACCACCATACCAAAAGCGCAACTGCGATCATGATAAGAACTGCAGGATGTAGACCAACTGATCCACCCAGAGGGTTTTGCACAGTAACAAGAGCCATCTTAGAAAAAGGAATCATTTGACCTGGCAGGTTAAATATAGCAAGACTGCCCAAAAAAAACAAACTGAATCCGTAATACATACTGGATGTGCCAAGGGTAACTATTAAAGTGGGGATTTTAAGCCAGGAGATAAAAAAGGCGTTGATGAGTCCCAAAAATAGGCCTATTGACGCAGCAATTGCGTAAACCAACAAAACAGAGCCTTGATAATGGGCGTTGATCAATAGCCTGACTGTTGCATAGGTGGAGAGCGCCGCAATAGCTGGGAAAGAGACATCAATTCCTCCGGAGATAATCACAATCAAAACACCCATTGCCAAAATGCCATAAATCGTGGCATTGCGCAGGATATCAAACATATTTGCTATCGAGAAAAAGGCGGGATTAACAACTCCCGTCAGGACAGAGAGAACAATTACTGCAATGCCAATAATAAACTCTTGGGTTCGTAAAATCCGCTTCATTGTTTTAATTGCCCCTTAGATCCAGACTTTCAAAAATTGGACTCATGCTGTGGTTAACATTGTGTTCAATTGACCTTCGGTGAGATCTTGGCGTAGGAATTCCCCTACAATCCTACCCCTTTTCATCAGCAGGATGCGATGGCAGACTTGCAAAAGTTCTGGGACATCATCAGAGATCACGATAAGGGCCATTCCCTGGCGAGCAAGATCACGAATAATCTTATGAATTTCTACCTTAGACCCTACATCGATCCCTACCGTGGGACCATTAAGGATTAAGACTTTAGGCCGACTCGCTAACCACTTGGCTAGAACGATACGTTGCTGGTTTCCCCCTGATAAAGAGTTCGCAGGTAAATCTGGTGAAGGAGTATGAACACTAAGACGCTCTAACCATTCTCGAACAGTATTCTGAACTACTCTCTGATTAATCAACCGCAGAGTATTGAGCATCTTATCAATTACGCGGACTACAATGTTCTTTCCAATTGCCTGTTTAAGAAATAGCCCCTCATTCAAGCGATCATCAGGAACATAACCAATTCCGTATTTAATGGCATCTTGAACGCTGTTTAACTTTACGGGTTTTCCCTCGATGTAGATATTGCCTGACTCAGCCGGCAATATACCGAAAAGCGACAAAGCTAAAGCAGTTCTTCCAGAGCCAAGCAATCCAGTAATTCCCAGGATTTCCCCGGCCCTTAATGTAAAAGATACTTCATAGAAACTGTGCCTGCGATAAAGATTTTTGACCTCCAAAATTACTGGAGCCTCCTGGAAAATTTCCTGGGTGGTAGCTGACTCATAAACCAAGTCACGGCCTATCATATATTTAACTATTGTTGCGCGATCAATTGCGCCTGCCTCGCCATCAAAGACTTTCATGCCGTTACGAAGGATAACAATACGATCGGCGATTTCTAAAACCTCGTCGAGTTTATGACTTACAAAGAGGATTGAAATGCCCTTTTTCTTTAAATTATTAATCACTTCAAACAAGGCTCGGGCTTCTTTCTGGGTCAAGGCGGTAGTTGGTTCATCCATGATAATCAGGCGAGCATTCTGTAAGAGCGCTCGCGCAATTGCTACCAGCTGACGATTGGCCACCGATAGATCGCTTACCTGACGCTCCAGGTTTATCTGAACATTAATCTTGTCCAGCGCTTCACGAGCGATCTTGAAAACTTCTTTCCAGTTTATGAATCGACGATTGGCAGAAATCTCCTCATCAAGCGCAAGATTCTCGGCGACTGTGAGGTTAGGAAAAAGAGAAAAATCTTGATAAATGACCTCAATTCCTTCTCGAATCGCCTCAATCGGATACAACCGCTTATAAGTCCGCCTATCAATTTGAATTTCACCGGAATCTGGAGCATGCACTCCAGAAAGCACTTTTATTAAGGTAGATTTACCAGATCCGTTCTCGCCGATCAGACAGCAAACCTCCCCCTGCCGAAGAGTCAGGCTTACTTCCTGAAGCGCTTTGACACCGGCAAAGCTCTTGCTGATATTATTTAACCTAATGAACTCCACACCTTTAGAGCTACTCATAGAAAAATTCTCAATTTCTTATCAGCTCGGGGATGGCCGGTTGTTTTTGAAATCGGCCACCCCCGAGCCTCTTGATCTTAATTTGACCCCTTAGAAATTGTATTGATCCATATTACTCGTATCGCAATCCACCCAGGCGGAGCCGTAGAGTACTTTGCCAACCAGCTTAATCTTCTCGTAACCGGGGATGCCGAGGTCCATTCCATCAACGATTTTCTTACCCTGCAAGATCATCAAAGCGACCTTGTTCATGGCATAACCTGCTAACTTCGGGTCCCAAAAGCAAATAAGGCTAATGGCCCCCGCCTTAAGTAAATCCCCTGCATAAGAAGGGATACTGGTGCCTACAACAGCAATCTTACCCGCCAGGCCAGCCTCTTGTATGGCCTGACCGGCACCTACTACATCATAGGCATCTGAACCCTGGACGCCTTTGATGTCAGGGTAGGTCTTTAAGAGGTCTTTCATGATCTCATATGCCTTCTGCATATTGCTTTCTGAAACATTCTTTGTTCCCACCATCTGCATCTTCGGATATTTTTCCTTCTGCCAGGCTACAGCGGCATCTACCCATTCATTGTGGGTAGTGGAACTCAGCGAGCCAACGAAGACTACATATTTCCCTTCATAGTTCATCCTCTTGGCCAGCTCGTCCATCAAGTGGCGACCATATGCGGCATTATCGAAAGCCTCAATATCGTACGTAACGTTCTGCGCATTGGCAGCTTCATGGCTGATTACTACGATCCCCTGATCCATTGCCTTCTTTAATGCGGGCTCTAATGTCTCAGTCTGATATGGAACTACCAGCAAGGCATTAGGACTTTGGGAAATAGCGTCTTCGACTGCCTGTAATTGAAGAGCTGCATCAAATTTGGATGGACTAATCTGAACTGCATTGACTCCAGTGTCTTTGGCGAACTGCTTGACGCCAACCTCCATGCGATCAAACCAGTTGCATGCCCCTTTTACAACGGTAATAAACTTTAGTTCACTGGGCTTAACCTGCTCGGTCGCTTGAGCTGGCGAAGTCTGTGTCGGAGTTGGGGTAGTCTGTGTCGGAGTTGGTGCCGCCGGAGCGCAGGCAACCAATAACAAAATTAACGTTAACAACATCGTCCCTATTAAATAAAACTTCTTTCTCATTTCCTCCCTCCTCAATTTTCAAAAATTCTGCTCTTCAAAAAGCATATTGGCTTGGTAAACCTATCAAAAACGCGAAATGATCACCCCCTTCTAAAATTTTAAAGTTTATTAAACGCCTAAAGGAAATTTTGATCGGATTAAGGTCCAGATATAATCCAAAAGAAGTCGGGTCGCTTTTGTTTCTTTTTGTTAATTCAATCATTTTTTTGTTATTTATTTTATATTTCGAACAATTTCCTTTGTCAATATCATTCGATTAAATTTTTTTGCCCTTTAAACAGCACAAGCTATCCATACATATTGCCAGGTAGTTAAAAAATTCCAGTGTCATTTAATCTATACCGCAACCTGTGCTTTACATCGCTGTCCATTGGATCTTATCCTCACTTATCCTTGACGAGACTAAATTATTCAAGAATAAGAAGGCAAACTTCTCTTATAACTTCCATTACTCTTTTCACTGGTAATAATGAGAATCTTCTTTGAATGAAAATCTTCTTTGCCACTTGAGGGTAGAGCGGAGCAGGCGGGAGGGCTAAAAGGCGTTAATTTTCAGAAAACCTGTAAGATAAACCGTATAGCCAATTCTGGAAATAGCCCTTTTTGGAATTGTAAATTACCGTTTTAGATAAAATAAAAGCATAACGGGGCTCTTTTGCGAGCCCCGTTATGGCAAAAATTTAGAAAACTCCCCTAAACTTCTTCCGAGTGAGCAACAGCCAGGAGAGCATCCCCCTCATTAACGGCCAGGGAGGTCAGCAAGAACACGATGAGTCCGTCGTGTCCGGCCTTCACAGTGGCCAGGCTCTCTCCGAAAAGGTCGCAGATCTCACCTAATATCTGACCCTTTTTGACGGAATCACCGCAAGAGATCGCAGGATACCATAGACCCAAAGCCGGAGATTTCACCCAGTCCTCTTCCAAAAAAATCCTTGCCTTAGGCGTTGATTGCCTTTCCGCCCCTGGAAGGAAGCGAGAGGCAGCTTCCTCCGTGAGGATTCCCCGGCTATGCATCACACTGTAAACTCCATGCTTCAAGAGTTTCACAGCCTCTTCAGAAAGAATCCCCTGCTGACCGGCTTCGGCGAGAATTGCGGGTTTGCCCAGGTTCACCGCACACTCATAAGTGGAGCCCGGCGTGCGCGCTTTGATCACAACGGGGATGCCAAACTGAAGGGCCATGCTCCGGCTTTCCCTTTCAATCTCCGGTGAAGGGCCAGGCT